>JAOASE010000011.1 GCA_025210155.1 Alphaproteobacteria bacterium
CTTTTTCTCTTTGATTTGTCTTTCCGCCATAGTATTTTCACTTCTTTTTCTAGTAGCAGCTGTCATCCAGCTGATAGCTAGAGTTTCTTTTCTTGCAGGTCTAACATCCATTGGAACTTGGTAAGTAGCACCACCAACTCTTCTTGATTTAACTTCAAGAGAAGGTTTTACTTTTTCAACACATTCTAAGAATGTTTCAAGTTCATTAGCTTGTTTACCTTTATTTTTTAACATATCCATTGCATCGTAAAAGATTTTTTCAGCAACTGTTTTTTTACCATCAAGCATAATGCTATTGATAAATTTAGCAACTGTAACGTTTTGATACTTTGGATCTGGAGTAATTTCTCTTACTGCAGCTTTTCTTTTTCTAGACATACTTAATCCCCTTCTTATGATTTAGGTTTCTTTGCACCGTAGAATGATCTACGTTGTTTTCTATCAGCAACACCTTGAGTATCAAGAGTACCACGAAGAACGTGATATCTAACACCTGGAAGATCTCGCACTTTACCACCTCTAATAAGAACTACAGAGTGCTCTTGTAAGTTGTGGCCTTCACCTGGGATATAAGCAATAACTTCAAATCCATTAGTTAACTTAACTCTGGCAACTTTTCTCATCGCTGAGTTTGGTTTCTTAGGAGTTGTAGTATAAACTCTAGTACAAACACCTCTTTTTTGAGGATTACCTTGCATAGCTGGAGCTTTACTTCTTTTGATTTTATCCTTTCTAGGACTTCTAATCAACTGTTGAATAGTAGGCATTTTTAATTTTCCTTTAATTTTTCACCCTCTAACTTCTAGGTTTTCTGTGCCTTCCAACGGATGAAAGCCAACAAAAAATTCTATACTGAAAGTGTGTTTCATTTTGTATCTATCGCTAGTGCGGACCTTGCCTAAAAGATTTGGTTAGCATACATTAGAATGATAAATACGATTACGATTTCCAAAAAATATTAGAAATCACGGTATTTATAACATTGTCCCCCACCAATTGCAAGTAAAAAATTACGAAAAAACATATGTTTATAAAAAGAAAAAGGACCAAAGCTGGCCCTTCAAAATTAACTAAATATTTTCTATTATAAAAATCCCAAATTTCAACTCCCTCAGGCAGCTCATCATCTTCATCAGAATCTCCATTAATAAAAATCAAATGTCTTCTTAGGTTTAAATTTTTTAAAAACATATTACATCTTTTACATATTAAACGTCCACGCATAATAACATAATTCAAACCAAAGCTCAACAAAACACTTGATTTTAAAAGAAATAAATCTTAAAATTTCTTCAAAAAGAATGTAAATCTCTAAATTTAAACCCGATGAATAATACAAACGAAAACAACATCATAAGCAATTTCATAGATAAAGAATTTCGCTTTTTATCAAATTCCTACCCTTATTTTCCAGATGGAACCAAAGCCAATATAAACTTAGAAGTAAAATACAATGGTATTTCTTTTGATTGCATAACAACCGCTTATATAGCTAGCAAATCAGATGATAAGGATTTTCAAATTCAACTTTCCAAAATGACACCTTTCGAAGCAAAAAAAATGAGTATGAAAGGTCTTATTGAAACCAAGGAAAATTGGAAAGAAAATAGAATTGAAATAATGAGAAATCTCCTAAATCAAAAATTCGTTTATAACGAATATTTTAAAAAACTTTTATTAAAAACAGGAGAAGCTGAACTTATAGCTAAAGATTTTTTAGCAGATCAATTCTGGGAAATAGATAAAGAATACGAAATAGGAGAAGGAAAACTTGGAAAAGAACTAATTCAAATTAGAGAAAAACTAAAAGAACCTCCAAAAATCCAAGGAAGCCATCAAAAAAAAGATGATGAAACTCCCCTCTACTTCAACAATATTGAAGAGTATGAAAAACACTATGGTAAAATATAAAAAAGGAGCCCCCAAAGGGCCCTTTTTTTTATGATAAAAATCATCTTAAAATATCAAAACAAACCTTATCAACTAGATCAAGTTTCTCCAACTCTTCTCTGGTCGGTCGCTCGCTCCTTCTATCCCAAGATAAGATAGATAGATGTTTTTTGTCCCCTAATAAGTTAATAAATTCTACACCTTTTCCATCGGATAGAATTTCCTCTACTAAAGAACCACTTTTGAAAGACACTCCAGGTCTAGGCGGAAAAATCACCTTTAACCTGTCTCCACAAAAAACTTGGATTTCTTTTAAACTATCTAGCATACTAGGTTTTGATAATAAAACAGTGGCATCATCAGATGCATGTCCTGAATTTAGGTTTAAATTATTTCTCATTTTTTTCTTAGATTTAAATTTTTTCGAGATAACAATTATCTCAGTTTTTACAAACTTTGTCAACAAAAAAATATTTTTAGGCTAAAATGCAAAAGAAAAGAGCCTAATTAGGCTCAGTATGAGGAATCGTAGACAAAAAATCTCTATCTTCTACAGATAACATTTCATCTCTTTCCCTCCAGAATAACTCCAAATCTTCTGAGAGAGAAGTCAATGTATTATCAGACAATACAAATTCTCTCAAATTCAAATCAACTCCAGAAGCCCTCCAAAAGATTTTATCATTATTATATTTTTCTAAATGATCTATCGCATCTATTATTTTCTTCTGTTTTTTAGCTAATTCACTCTTTTCTTTTTCTAGGTTTAAATTTCTTTCCATCTTTTAATCTATTTACAAGTAACGTCAAGGAATATTATCCCATACAAATAAAAAAACATCAACAAAAAAAGAGCCACATATGACTCTCTTTCAATCAGAATTAAGCCATCACTGGCTCTTCAGTAACATCAAACAAATTCAGGAAAACCTCTTCTGCAAGAGATAAATCCTCTTTTGTCTTCTGCCAAACCAATCTAGCAAAGTTAGCTCTACTACAAAGCAAACTTAATAGCTCTGGCCCAAATCCATTCTCCAAAATCTTTTCCAAAGCATCTTCAGAACTAAAATCAAATTTACTATCAGAAGTAAACTCCACAAGAACTCTATCCCCTACATAGTTTTGAAATGACTTTAATTTCTCTAAAGATGCATCCTTGTAATCTTTCCCTTCAGATTCAATTCTTCTCATCTCTAAATTTTTATTTAAATATTAATTCCCTAACAAAAATTATATTAATGAATAAATTCCTCATCAAGAGAAAAATACAAAACCCGCTAAATCATTGATTTATTTAAAATAAAAGATTAAAAACTTCGAAATATTTCAATCAAATTTATCAAAATAAAAAGCTTATTACATAAAAAAATCTCAGAAGATTTTCACCTCTGAGATTTTTATTTAAAGAAAAGAGTTATTATTTTTTCTTAGCCTTAGCTTTCGCTTTCTTTTCAAGGTATTTACCTAACCAGTTTTGGTCAAATTCACCTTTAATAACATCTTTTTGCTCTAACAATTCTAAGTGCAAAGGAATATTAGTTCTAATACCTTCAACTACGAATTCTTTTAAAGCATTCTTAGCTCTTGAGAAACATTCTTTTCTAGTTGGAGCTGAGATAATAAGCTTAGCAATCATAGAGTCATAACAACTTGGAATTCTGTAACCAGAATATAAACCAGAGTCAACTCTAACACCTAATCCACCAGGAGCATGATAATGCTTAATTAAACCTGGCCAAGGAGTGAAAGTTTCTGGATCTTCAGCGTTAATTCTGAACTCAATAGCGTGACAAGTTGGTTTTAAATCATCTTGAGAATAACCTAACTTTTCACCAGCAGCAACTCTAATTTGCTCTCTAATTAAGTCAACACCAAATACCATTTCAGTAACTGTATGTTCCACTTGGATTCTTGTATTCATTTCCATAAAGTAGAATTCATCATTTTCAAATAAGAATTCAATTGTACCAGCATTGTAGTAACCAATTTCTTTTACAGCTTTTCTAACGATAGCATAGATTTTTTCTCTGTGTTCATCAGTCAAAGTAGGAGCTAATGCTTCTTCGATAACTTTTTGTTGGTTTCTTTGAAGAGAACAATCTCTTTCACCAAGAGTTAACACATTACCATGTTTATCGGCGATAACTTGGATTTCAATATGTTTTGGATTTTGTAAGAATTTTTCCATATAAACAACATCATCACCAAAATTCGCTTTAGCTTCTTGTCTAGCCATTGGATAAAGTTCTTTCATATCACTTTCTGTATGAATGATTTTAATACCTTTACCACCACCACCAGATCTAGCTTTTAAGATAACTGGGTATTTCATTTCAGTAGCTTTTTTCAAAGCATCTTCTAAAGTATCAACAGATTCAGCATCTCCAGGAACTACTGGAATACCAGCAGCAATCGCTGAAGTTTTAGCTTCAATTTTGTCACCCATTTTTCTAACTGTTTCAGATTTAGGACCAATCCATTCAATACCATGTTCTTCAACCATAGCAATGAAATCAGGAGTTTCAGATAAGAAACCATAACCTGGATGGATAGCATCAGCACCTGTAATAACAGCAGCAGAAATAATAGCATTCATATTTAGGTAAGAATCTTTAGAAAGAGGTCCACCAATACAAACAGACTCATCTGCCATCTTAACAAACATAGCATCTTTATCTGCAGTAGAGTGAACAGCAACAGATTTAATTCCCATTTCTCTACAAGCTCTAATAACACGAAGAGCAATTTCACCTCTATTCGCAATTAAAACTTTATTTATCGCAGTTTTTTTAACTGTCATCATTTTATCCTTTTTAAATCACCAAGAACATTCTTAGCGAAATTACTTTTTAACTTTTTCTCCCTGAGAAGTTCAAACACAAAGGTTTGGTTATTTTTATTTAAATATTTACGAAAACAATTTCGCAGAGTACAAGTAGTACTTAAGATAATTGTTTATCGAGAACAGATATTCAAAATTCCCAAAGCCCTTTACATCGCTTCGCGATGTCTTATTCGATTATGAATAAAGGTTGTTCAAATTCTACTGAGTCACCACCCTTAACTAGGATTTTCTTAACTGTACCAGATCTGTCAGATTTAACTGGGTTATAAGTTTTCATAGCTTCGATTAAGCATAGAGTAGTACCTTCAGATACTTTATCACCAACTTTAACAAATTCTGGAGAGTCTGGATCAGGTTTAGTATAAGCAACACCTACCATTGGAGATTTAACTGCTTTAGACATATCGATAGCAGAATCATCTTCTACAGCTTCTTCTTTTTTATCAGCAACAACTTGAGTGTTAACAACTGGCGCACAAACTTGTGGTGCAGCAGAAGCAGATCCACCTCTTGAAACTCTTAAACCTTTGTATTCGATTTCAGTTAAACCGAACTCTTCTAAAGATTCACTTAAAACTTTAATTCTATTTTTCATTGCTTTATTGCAAGAAAACAATCTACATAGACACATATTATTAACTCCTTATAAGTGTTGTAAAAAACTTTTTCTTTATTTTTTAATTAAAAGTATATACACTCTATACGAACACTTTAATAAAATCAAGTATTTTTTCAAGAATAGCAGATAATTCAAGCGCTTGAGAGAGCAAAAAGGAAACGTAATATGAAATTCCCAAAAGATACTCTAATTTCAAAAGAATTCCCTATGGGAGAAGGCTCTATTAAAATACAAGAATATGAGCTTCTTACAAAACCCTCAAAATTCTCCATAGACGGCGCTCTAGCCTTTTTCAACGGTTCATCTGGAACTAAAACAAACGGTTTTGATGAACTAATTTTTGTTATAGAAGGTGAAATAAAAATCACAGAAGAAGACAAACAATACACTCTTAAAAAAGATGAAATGGCAATAATAGAAAAAGGTGTGAAACACTGCATTACAGGATATAATAACGCAAAAACATTCATAGTTTGTAATCCACCATTTAACAACGCCACATCATACGAAGAAATGGAATAAAAATGAGAACGCAAGACAAAATAGGTAACAAAGATTTAAGAAGAAAAACTCACGTAAAAACATCTCGTGGTAGAAAGTCGTCATCTACAAAATGGCTTAACAGACAAATCAACGATCCATACGTGAAAAAGGCCCACCAAATGGGCTACAGAGCTCGTGCCGTTTTCAAACTATTAGAAATAAACGAAAAGTACAGAATACTTAAACAAGGCATGTCAGTTATAGACCTTGGCTGTGCCCCAGGTTCGTGGCTTCAAGTTGCCGTAGAAACATGCGGAAAAGGAAATGTCGCAGGAATAGACTTGCTAGAAGTTAAACCTGTTGAAGGTGCAGAAATCATCCAAGGAGACTTCACATCAAACGAAGGTCTTAATGCCGTAGAAGAAGCCCTTAGAAAGATATCTAAAACAGAAGAAGGTGAAACGCCTAAATGTAACGTAGTCCTTTCAGATATGGCTGCAAACACAACAGGCTTCAAACAAGCAGACCACATAAGAACTATTGCTCTAGCAGAAATGGCACTTGATTTTGCCATAAACAATCTAAAACCAGGTGGAACATTCGTATGTAAAGTATTCCAAGGTGGGGCATCTCCAGAACTACTTAAACTAGCAAAAACAAAATTCTTAAATGTAGGACATTTCAAACCTCCTTCATCAAGAAAAGGCTCTGTTGAAACCTTCCTTATAGCAAGAAACTTTAAAGGGTAAAAAATGTTTAACATATTTAGCAAAATAATAATTGAAGACAAGGTTCAATCTACCAACGAAACCATTAAAGGTATTGCCCAAAACAATCTATTTTTAATTGCTAAAGAACAAACATCTGGTAAAACAGCTAAGAAAAAAGTAGAATGGAAATCCGAAAAAGGAAATCTATATCTTTCTTCGTCTCATAAAATCACCAAATCATTGGAAAAACAAATCCAAACAATAGGTCTTATAGCCTGCTACTCTGCCGTAGAAGCTCTTAAAAAAAGAACTAAAGGTAAATTACAAATAGAAAGTAAATGGCCTAACGATATAATGATACAAGGCAAAAAACTTGGTGGTATCCTTTGCGAAAGACATGAGAACTTCTTAATAATCGGAATAGGATTAAATCTTAAAAAAGCTCCAAAGAAAACATTCTCTGGTATCAACGGCGATATATCAGCAGGATCACTAAGAGAATTCGGATACAGATTATCTCCCAAAAAATTCACAAAACTATATAGAAAAGAACTTCTTAAAAACATCAAAATATTGAAAAGAAACGGCTTCGAATATTTCCTTACAGATATGCACTTAGAAGCAAACTATTTCAAGCTTGGACAAGAAATTTCAATTAAAGGTATGTTACGCACACTAACAGGAACTTTCATCGGGTTAGATAAAAACGGCTTCTTACTTCTAGACATAGAAGGCAACCGCAAGCCAACTACTATAAAAACCGCAGAGATATAAGAGTTATTTATCATTCCTAACGATGATACATAACTCATTTAATTCAGAAAAGTTTTCATCGACTTCCTTCTTATCTAAATAAGTTTTTATTATAGAAAAATTAGACTTACTCAATAAATCTTTTATTTCATCAAAAGAAATAACATTCAAATCTATAGTTAGCTTCTCGTCAAAGGGTTCAGGAACAGTAATTTCTGAAGAAGCACCTTCCTGCAATTTTATAAAAGCTATTCCACTAGTCTTCATTATCCCAGATAAATTCTTCAAGCAAGATAAAACTTCATCTTTAGGCAAATAGCAAATAGAATATGCTGCAATAACATGATCAAAAGAATTCTCTTCAAAATCCAAATTAGATAAATCCTTTTTGATAAAAGTAGCCTTTGAATTCTTATTCCTAGCTAATTCCAACATTTTATCAGAAAGATCTACGCCAACAACTTCAAATCCCAAAGACGATAAATAAATAGAATTATGCCCAGGTCCACATCCAAGATCTAAAATCTTATCTCCTGGAGATAAAAATTTCAAAAAATCGGAAATATATAAAGAAGGCTCTGAAAAGGCCTTTTCATAATCAGTTGCAATAGAATTATATGTAGATATTATCTTTTCTTTATCCATAAAAATATAATACACTAAAAAATAAATAAGAAAAGTGAAAAAATATTACTATATTTACTTTAGAATACTTATTCCTAAACCATGACAACTAGGAAATTTAATAAAATAATAAAAATTACAAGGGGCGATATATAAAAATATTATTTTTTTAAATAAAATAGTTGAAACTTTTCCGTTTTCAAAGTTAATGAGGAGCGGGTTTAGCGACGAATTATACAAAGAAAGGAAAAATTACAAGGGTTTACAAAAAAAGTACTAAAAATATTAAAAAAGGTATTGACTTTCAAAATTATATGAGTATATTTACTTTCAAACAGTTCAGAAAGGAGTTATTAAATTAGCTTTAACTGTTGAGAATTATAAAGATGGGTGCTTAGCTCAGTTGGTAGAGCAATTGACTTTTAATCAATCGGTCACAGGTTCGAATCCTGTAGCACCCACCATTTAATTTCTTAGATAAAACAAAGATATACAGCCGAATCATAGGCTGATTTTTTTTCGTCATAAATATAACTTTTAAGAAACTTTTAAGACTTTAATTTTTTTATAAACACCTCTTCACAATTTTATAATAATTATATTATATATCACTTAATCATGAAAACAAACGAGAAAAACTACTCTTTCACATTATCCTTAGCTTTTTTAATTAAAAAAGATATAAAATGTATAAATAAAAAACATCTTACTAAGTTTTCTTTAGTTCCATAATCAAGATAATCTTTATCTCCATGTAAAATTTTATTCCTAAATAAATCAAAATTTTCTAATTTAAGTTCTGTTTCTAATTCTCCATTTTTAAGATCTCTAATCTTGTTACCAGGTAAAAACACACTTTTTTCTATTATTGAATACAATAGGGAATTTCCAAATCCATAGTGATGATTAACTACATCTATAATTTGAGATTTTGAAAGTTTTTCTTTTTTTAATTTTATATCTAATTCTTTAATAGCCTCATCTAAAATTCCACCTTCTTTTAATATATCCAATAAATCTTCTTTCTCTCCCTCTAATTGTGCTAATATAGTAGGGATAATCACTTCACAAACACCTTTCTCATCTTTATTTTTAACAAGAATATTTAAAGAATTTTGAATAATATTATATCTCTTTTCATTTATACCACAATCTTTAATTTCTGAAATAACCCTGTTTAAATTTTCACAATTATTGTTTAAATAAAAATTACAAATATATTCTTCAAAATTTTCATCAGAAATAGAATTTATATCAGTTTGCATTTGTAAAAAAAGCCCTTTATCAATAATAACCCATAAATTATTTTTCATAGTTGAAAATAAAACCCTACCTTTTAATTTATTAAAATCTATATTTGTTATATGATTTACAAAATAACTATTAAAGTCTGAAAGATCTCTAAAAAAGTTTTGAAATTTTGTAGATGACATTATATCATCAATATATTTATTGTGCATTTCTAATGCTTGCAGTATTTTAGGTTTATATACATTTAAAGTTTTTTTATACATTTCCAATGTTTGAAACATTTTAGGCTTATATAAATCAAAATTTTTTTTCATTGCTTCCATATTTTTTATAAACTGCATATTATCCATCTATTCTTACCTTTATTAATATTTTTTACTTCTTCACTAAAACATAAAACTCAAAAAAATCTTTTTTCATTTTTTCAAGTCTATCCTTTAAAACACCTTTAGAGTTCTTAGAGTTCATTTCTATTGATAAAAAATTAAAAATCATCAAAGCATCCTTTTCATCAAACTTTTTTCTTTTTTTATAATTTAAAATCATTTCATCTAGTAACTTTTCATAAGAAGGTAAATAATCTTGAATTTTCATCCCTGTAAAAAACATATTAGTTATATGAGATAAATTTCTAACCTTCCTTATTAAAGTTCTATCAGAAGACTTCTTTAAAGAATATAACCAGTTAATCAAGCTTCTCTCTTCCTTACATTCAGATCTCTTATTAGGCATTCTATTATTTTTATATATAAAAAATCTCAACTTTTCAAAATTACCTGTTTTTAACTCAATAAATCCCTTTAATAAATCATATTTTTCTTTAGATAACTTACCATTTTTATATGCATTAACATACCTATTATACCAGTTATAAAGCTTCTTATTCTCTTTAGAAGAAGGTAATTCACCTTTTCTTTCGTAATAATCCTTTAATTCATTATAACTAACAAGCCAATCATCATGTTTACTCATAATTTCCTCCATATATAAAATTATAAATAATTATATAACAATATAAATTAATTACAACCTATATGATGAGATTACGAACTAAACTCATTTTTTTATAAATAAATATATATCGCACATAAAAAAATATACATACTTTTATTTAACTATAAATAAAAATTATTTATGGTGAGATTATGAACAAAACCAACTTTTTTATAAATAAATATGTATCGCACATAAAAAACATAAATACACTTATTTAACCATAAATAAACACTTTATATGACGATATTCTAAACAATATTCGACTTTTCAAAAAGCGAATTAAATAAAAAACATTAACTTAAAGAGGTAACAAATGAATGTTAATAAAGAAAGATTACTAAACACCGAAGAAGCCGCCGAAATCTTAGGTATAAAACCAAACACTCTAAAACAATGGAGATGTAACGACACAATTGAAAAAAGAATAAATTACATAAAAATAAGTAATAAAATTATTAGATATAAATTAGAAGATATAAATAATTTTATAAAAAACAACTATATTTCAATATAAAAAAAAGGAAATAAATTATGAAAAATATAAACATTACACTAGAAAACCATAAAGAAATAGAAAAAATAAACGAAGAAGAACTTTACAATGAAGAAAATTATGAAAACGTAAATCCATTAATAGATATATATACTGAAGTTGATCATGCAATAGTCTTAAACTATAAAATTAAAGAAATTTTAGAATCTCATTTTAAAAAAATTAGTTTTAGAAAAAGTCGTGATTTAATAGACATTAAAAAAACAATAAAATATTTATTAAAATATAAAAATTACGATTGTGATATTGAGAGCTATTTGTTTAATTCAAAATCTAATATGGATTATGAAGTAAACGATAATGAACTACCGTTAGATAATTTATATTTTCATTATATCTTAAATAGAATAGAATTCTTTTCTCAAAATAATAAATTAGATTCAAATAAAATAATAATTTTTCAAGATAAAGAAGTTTTATCAGGTATTAATATAGTTGGTTTAAGCGAAATAAAAGAAGAAATTTTTAATACTTTTGCAAACTTAGAAAATGAAAAAAATATTTTAATATTAATATTAGATAACAATGGTAAAAATCTTTATTTCAACCACAGTAAATTTTTAGATATTTTTATTAGGGATCTACAATAAACAAAATTACTCATTACATAGATTTAAATAAATAGCCTGATCTTGAGCATATTCATTAAGGGCTATTTTAAATCGTTCAAAAGAAACTTAATATCAAGTGAAAAACCTTAGATATTTAAAACTATATAAAAAACATAAATTAAAAGGATTAAAAACAATGTTAAATAATAAATCACTAAACACTAATAAAATTACTAATAACACATCAAATAATGATTTTAATAACTTCATTCAAAATCAAATTAAAAATAATAATAAAAACACAAGACATGATTTTATCAATGATGCTATCATGAAGTCCTATAAGGATGAAATTATAAACTTCTTTGATGAAATAAAACCAAAGGTTTTTATATCTATATCATTTAATGATAGTAATTTAAGTAATGAAAAAATAAAAGCTAATGTTAAAAAGATATTTATAGAATATTATAAATTCAAATATGGAAAAAATTGGATTAAAAAATTACATTCTATAGAACTTAAATATTTTCTTATTATTGAAAGTGGAAAAACTAGAGGTCATAATCATTGTCATATATTATTAAATAGTAATCTCTTAGATGCTAAAATGTTTGCAAGAGAATTAACTTTTGCTCTTAAACAATTTAAGAAGACGCTAGTATATAATATTGTTTTTAATAATATTGGCGAAGAAAACAAGGTTAATGGCTTTAATACAATAGTCATTAATGATATCTACGATAAACACAACCTATATAACTACTTATTAAAGGAAATCCCTAATATAAATAACAAAACAGACTTTTCTAACATAATCCCTTGGAATGAAATTATCTATAAGGAGGGTTAGAGAAAAACCTAATAGTATTATTTTCTTAAAACTTTCTTATTCTTGATTTATTATTTAAAAGTGCTAGTGTATAAATAGGAAATTTAAAGGATAGGTAGTGTTATGTATATATCTAATATTGAAATTAAAAATTTTAGAGGTATTCAAAGTTTAAGTTTAAATTTGAATTCTGATATAAATATATTTATAGGTGAAAATAATTCTGGTAAAACAGCTATTATGGATGCTATAAAATATACTTTAGAAACAACCTCTTTTATTAAAATTGAAGAAGAAGATTTTTATAATTCTGAAAATCAATTTCTTATAAAGTTAAAATTTGAAAATCTTACAGATACAGAAAAATCTATTTTATTAGAATATTTAACTTATGAAGAAAATGGTGATATAAATTTTTATTTAACATTGTTTGCCGATAAAAAAAATAGAAATCGTATGAATTATATAAGAAAAGAAATTAGGGCTGGATTTGATGCTAATATTTCATTAGATTTAGATGTTAGAGAAAGAATATATTCAACATATTTAAAACCATTAAGAGATGCAGAAGAAGAATTATCTTCAGGAAGATATTCTAGACTATCTCATATTTTAAATAATTTTTTAAAGGATGATTCAAAATCTACCTTAAATGAGGATATTAAAAAATTCAATAATACTATTGAAGAATCACAAAAATCTGAAAAATATTTAGAAATTATAAGATCTCATTTAGAAAATCTTATTTTTGAGAAAGAAGAAAATTTAACATCTAAAGTTTCTTTATCCCAAGGTAGAGAAGAAATTTTATATAAGGGATTATTGGAAAAGTTAAATTTAGAATTTTCTAGTATGGATAAACAAGGTTTAGGTTATCAAAATGCTTTGTATATAGCTGCAGAATTGCTTTTATTAAATCAAGAAGAAGATATTTCTTCATTTTTAATTATTGAAGAACCTGAGGCTCATTTACATCCTCAGCTTCAAATGAAATTTCTATCATATATAATGAAAATGTTAAATTCTGAATTTAAAAATAAAATTCAAATATTTATAACTACACATTCTCCTAATATAGCATCTAAAGTAAATCCTGGAAAAATTATTTTATCAACTCATAAAAATAATAAAATAGAAATGTATTCGTTAAGAAAAGAAGAAACTAAACTAAATGAAGAAGATTATATTTATTTGCAAAAATTTCTAGATATTACTAAATCTAATATGTTTTTTGCTAAAGGTATTTTAATGGTTGAAGGACCTAGTGAGGAAATACTGATTCCGTCAATAGCTAAGGCTATAGGTTATAATTTAGAAGACTATGGCGTTGCAATTGTTAATGTTAACGGAGTTGGATTTTCTAGATTTTCAGATATTTTTATTAGATCAAATGAAGATAGTGAAAAGATAAAAATACCTATATCTGTAGTAACGGATTTAGATTTACATAGATATTTTTGTGATGAAGATTCCAATTTAACTTCAGTAAGAGCTAAAAAGAAGCATGATGGAACTTATAAAACTTATGATTTGAAAGAGTATAGAGCAGAAAGGGAAAAATCTGAAGGAAATGTTAAAAATTTTATTTCAGCTTATAGATCTTTAGAAATTGATATATTTCACTCTTCTTTGAAGGATGAATTTTTAAAAATAGTAGAAGATTTCGATTATTCTTCTCATGATACAATGAAAGAAAGTTATAAAAATATAAAAAATAAAACAGATATTGCATATTTCTTATCAAAACAATTAGAGTCTAAAATAGATGCTTGTTTAAAATGTAAAGAATGTGATATTTCAGCTTTAAATTCTTGTATGTTGTCTGGTTTACCTAAATATATTACGGAGGCTATAAAATATTCTTGTAGAAAAGATTTAAATGAAGAGTAATATAATGAAAGATATTTTAGAGATTAATGAAGAACAAATTATGGGCTATTTAAGTAGATTAAATCTAGTAGCTGATGAAAAACAAATAGAATTTATAAAAAATCTTGATACATTGGATATACATGCGGTTCCTGGAGCTGGTAAAACAACTATGCTTGGAATAAAAATAGCATGCCTTTTAGATAATTGGAAAAAATTACCTAACCAAAATCATGGTATGTGTATTCTCTCCCATACAAATACAGCAAAAGATGAAATATTAAAAATATTAAAAAAATTAGATCATATAGAGAAAATTAAAAATTTTCCTCATTTTGTTGGAACTATACAAGAATTTGTAAATAAATTTGGAGGAATACCATATATTAAATCTCAACATTGGAAGTTATCAAGAATTGTTGAAGAATCTAATTTAGAACTATTGAATAAAAATGTAATTAAATATAAAAATTTTGATATAAATGCTTTTTTTAAAGAAGTACATAACAAAAAATCTAAAAAGAAATTAAATAAAAATATATATCCAATATCATATTTTTTAGAAACATTTAATAGAAAGGGGAAAATAAAAGAGTCTGATTTTTGTTATACATTTAATAATGGAAAATTAACTCTTTTAAAATTTGAGGAAATATTTTCTCATATAGATGATTTGTATAATTATAAAAATGAATGCTGTAAAAGAGGTTTATTTTATTATAAAGATTTTTATGCTTTCTTTAATGAAATTATTTATAATCATCCTAATTTAGTAAGAGCTATATCCTTAAGATTTCCAATTTGTTTTATTGATGAATATCAAGATAATACTAAAACTCAAGATGAATTATTAGAAAAACTATTTTCCAAACATTCTATATTTCAACGAATTGGGGATCCAAATCAATCAATATATGATATTGAAAATGATAATGAAGAAAATTCTTTTAATCAAAATTCTCGTCATTATTTAGCTGGAGGGCTTCTTCCAAATTTAGACATGTTATCTTCTTATCGTTTTAAAGGTTCAAATATAGAAAATTTACTTCAAATATTTTCAAAAAATAATATTGAAAGCAATGCTGTAGGTGTAATGGGAAAAGATACTGTTATTAAAATAATACCTATTAATATATCCTATGAAAAGCAAAACGATAGAGCGGATAACTATGGAAATGAATTAATAGATATTAAAAATAAATATATTAAAATAATTAAAGAAACCTTTTCAGATAAAGTTCAAGATTTTAATTTTGATAAAGATGGTCAAATAAAATATTTTTCTATTGGAGCATCAGGTAAAGATAAAGATAAAATTCATATACAAAAATATTTGGATACTTATGATAAAAAGAAATCAGAAAAAAATTTTCGTCCTAAGTATTGGATAGATTGTTTTTATTTAATTGAGAAAAAAATAAAAGAAAAAAATGATTTCAAAGAATATTATGATCTTATAATAGATACGTTAGCTAAAAATTCTTTGTTGGAGAATATTAAAACAACATCTCAATTAAAGAATTTTTTAAAATCAGAAGATAAATTGTTTAAATTTAATAAAATTTTATTTGAATTAATTAGTCTTGAAAAAAGTGAAAAATTATGGAAAGAAAAATTAAATATAATTAAAGATTTTATTAATATAGATATTAATAAAGAGTATTTTAAATTTAAAGATTCAGATATTGATGATAATGATCATATAAATAATATTTATGAAGAAGATAATATTAAAATTAAGTTTGATACAATTCATGGAATTAAAGGACAAACTCATAATGCTACATTAGTTTTAACGACTGAAAATGATGGATTTGATATAGAGAAAATTATTGAAAAAAGAAATTATAAAAATGATGATAAAAAGTTTGGGAAAAATAATTTTAAAAGAATAAAAAATTGGTATGTAGCGGCTTCTCGTCCTAAATATTTATTGTGTTTAGCAATACCTAAATCAGTTATAGAAAATAAAAACTTTCCAGAAAATTGGAAAAATTTTATATATGAGGAAAATTAATATGATAAATAATAAATATTTAAATGATATTTTAAGTGAATTGCCTCTTAATTTAAAAACTAATATAGATGGATATATGAGATCCATAGAAAATAGTTTAGATGAAATCTTTCTACCATTCATTAATAATTCAAAAAAAAATATAAATAAAGAAATTGTTGATAAATT
Source organism: Alphaproteobacteria bacterium (assembly GCA_025210155.1). Classification (NCBI taxonomy): domain Bacteria; kingdom Pseudomonadati; phylum Pseudomonadota; class Alphaproteobacteria; species Alphaproteobacteria bacterium. The sequence goes on from JAOASE010000011.1 coordinate 16,162, forward strand.
TTTATTTTTAATATTACTTAGAAAAATAAAAGCAACTATAAAGACTCAAATTTTAATTTTAAGTAATAGCTTATCTATATCTAATAAAGATATAAAAAATAATTTTGGCTTTCAAACAGGAAAAAAGATCTATAGTAAATCATCTAAGGAATTTAAAGAGTTATCTAAATTAGAAATGGAATTTGACTCTTTAATTTTAAAGTTAGATTTAAATCATTATATTTATTCGTCTTCACCTTCCAACCTTTTAGAAATACTTTATGAGGAATTATAACATGGATTTAAATAAAATAACTAAAGAATTAAAAAAATTTATAAGAAAGCATAAATCTAAATTTGAAGAAATTCCTAAAAGAGAAACTGCTATATTAGAAATAGGTGCTTTAGCTACAACCGCAGAATATTATAAAAATAATGGATATTTAGTATCTACAAAAAATTTAAAAAATGGTAATTTTAAAGTCAAAATGGGAGCAAGAGGTAATCCTTATAATTTTTCTTGGTTTACATGTGAAAAAGATAATATTAAATTTGAAATTCATTCTAATTTATCAGTTTATGATGGATATAATGAAAATGGAGTTTATGTTGTTGACGTTGGAATTTGTAATTCAAAAAAAGTAGAAGAGCTTTCTTCTTTGGATAAAGGTGTTATTAAAGCAATAAAAAATAAAGATTTAATAACATTTATAGAGGTTAAAAAATTAGTAGTTTATCCTATGTTATTAGCTCAGTTTGTTGGTATAGTTCATGAACTACAACCATTTTTCTTAAAGGGAAAACTGCCAGATAATTTTGAGAAAAAAAAGCATTTCTACCCAACTTTAATAGCAACTCAATATCTTAGTGGGACAACGAGTAAAATAATAGATGATTTTAAAAAAAGAAATTATAAAATTAGTATTATATGGAATTTTGAAAATAGAATTTTTGATTTAAATCTAACAGGAAGAAATTTATTTTCTAATGAAAGGTCGGATCTAGAAATTGATATTTCTTAAATTATAAAAAATTTTTTTAACAACTTTAGCATATTTATTAAAATTTCTATGAAGGTCAGTTATTTCTTTGAACTGACCTTCTGAATTAATTATATAAATAGTTTGTCGTCTAAGGAGAATATCTAATTCATTTATAATCTTAGTTTTACCTTGTTTATCTGAAGGTTTATTTTTATTTAAGATATAGTAAGTGGATTTTAATTTATACTTAGTTCTCACTAAGCTCTCAATGTTTTTTAAACTATCTTCAGTTTTGATTAAAGATATTGATGTATTCTCAAGTTTTCTCGTTAATTTTAAGAATACATCATTTTCTATCTTTAACCAAGTTGAAGCAATATTTTTAGAAATCAATTTTTTCTCGGAAGGGGACAAGTCTTTTAACCTTAAATCGTTAATATTCTTTTTCCAATCTAAACTATCTCTACCTAAAAACAATCTTATTATCCCCATCTTCTATTAATAATCCATAAAATTATAAGTGCCGACAATAATATCACTATAGGACTAATTACTACAAAAAATATTACTTTAAATATATTAAATTTATTTCTATAATCAATAGCATCTTCTGCTTTAATAGCTGAATAAAAACCAAATAAAAGATATAAAATTATTTCATAAAAAGCAAAGTTTACATATCCTTCAATCTGCAAAATAAATCCTATTACTGACAGTAAAGTAAATAAACATAACATAGTATTTGCTATAAACAATTCTCCATAACCTGAAAAATACATAGGTTGAAATATAAATGCCTTTAAGTTAAATTTTTTTATATTGTCCATAATTTTACTCCTTTTATATAAAAAAAAATCCACGAGTAAAATACTAGTGGACTGGGAGTTCGTAACTGAAATACAACAGTGCGGGCTTTTAGCTTACGCCTGGACATAACCCTGCCTCCCAGTCCCTAAGAACAAAGAAGGCAGTTTTTTGATTTCGGTCTTCATCTTTTCAGACACTGCTCATGACCGTGTATTTAGAGGTTACGACACCCCAATCGAGTATTATACTCAATCTGAATAAATTATAATATATTTTCAAAACAAATTCAAATAAAAAGTATATTTAAGAAGGTTTTCTTAAATGCATTAAACTCTTGCAATTACTATTCTTAGTTGATACAACATATTTATAAAAAATTGGGAAAGATATAAAATGAAAGAACCTATGCATATAAAAGATGAACCTATAACTTCATCAGAAAATGATTTACTAAATTATAAAAGGTATTTAAAACCTTTAAAAAAAGCTATTTTAAAGTATTCTGAAGCTGGTGGTGGTTTTTTACAAATAGATGGAAAGTGGGGAATAGGAAAATCATCAGTAAAAAAACTATTTATTGATGACATTGAAAATAAAAAAATATCTAAAAATTATAATATATTAGATATCGATGCATCTAAATACGGAAATTCTAAAGAATTAAATTTAGGGATTTTAAAAAAAATTATATATAAAAATAAAAAAAGTTCCTATATCTTTACATTAAATTTAATTTATCTTTTCACATTATCAATACTCATAAAAATCTTTCTTTTCCCTTCATCTGCATATAAAACAACATGTAATTTTTTAAATATAATTTTTAACGGACAGCTGTGTTTTAACAGTATTTATTTCAATATTATTTATATTACATCTCTTATAATTTTAATATACTTTACTAGTATTAAAAGTTTTAAATTAACTACCTTAACAGCACTATATTATAATTCAAAATCCCCATATAAAATTTTCGAAGGATTTATCAAAATATCACCTTCAGATTTAATAGATGAAACTAAAAAAAATATAATTTTTATAGATGATGTTGATAGAATTACAAATCACAAATATTTAATGGATTTATTTAAAGTTTGTAGAGAAAATTTTAATAAGAACTTCATTATAATATATTTATTTGATACTCAAAAAATGACAGAATTATTATCTTATAAAGAAAATGAGAAATATTCACAAGATTTCTTTGAAAAATATATAAATTATAAATTATATATAAAAATGGAGCATAAGGATAAATATAATTTAATAACAACTTTAGTAAAAAATAATAATCTTAATTTGACAAAAAGAGGAAGTTAACATGACTAATAAAAATGAAGATGTTCTTAAAGATATTTTACTAGCCTTTGTTAAAGACAATCCAAGAGATATAAAAAACATAATAAACAACATTGAAATAAATTTAGAATTAATTCCTTTTCATTTATACTACAATGAAGAAATAAACTATCAAAATATATTTTTATCTGAAATCCTTCATTACTATAATCCAGAAATATATAATTTAATATTTATTGGTGATAATGGAGATGAATTTTTTAAATTACTTAATGAACTATATGATATAGTAATTTCAAAATCTAAGAGATTTCTTTTATTAATAAGGGGAAAAGATAAAAAAAATATAATAACAGATCATAAAAAAAATCCAATAATAGAAACTAGTATTTCTAATTTAGAAAAAATTCAAAATATACTTAAAAAACAAAATATATTTATAAGCTCTGATAATGGAATAGATTTTACAATTGAAACCAATAATAATTTAAAATTATTAGAACTAATAAATAAAATTTATAGAAGTGAATTAATAAATTCTTTTTCAACTTATCATTTAATAAAAAATATTAATAGTGAAAACTATGTAACAAGTTTAATGTTTCATGATATAAAATATAAAAATAAAATTGAAAATTTTATAAAAATAAATACATATAGATTATATGAAGAATTTATTGAAAAATTTTTAGTTTTCAATCTACTTTTTGATAAAAAATATAATAAAAATTACTTAAAAAAATATTCTCAGCTTATAATTAATAATTTAAAGAATTATAAAAGTGAAAATTTCGAAGAATTTAATTTGATAGATAAATTTATTTATAAAATTAGCACCATACCTTTTCATATATCTAATAAAATTATAGAAAAGAAAAAGCTACAATCAGAAGGTCACCTAAGAGAATATATTTTTAATAAATTTAAAAATAAAAAAGAATTTTTTGAAATAATAGAAAATTTAAGAGAAGTTTTTAAAGACAAAGATTATGAATATTTAAAATATAAATTTTCTGGACAGAAAATTAAAGATTTCAACTCGAATCAAAGTACAATTTCTAAAAAAATATTAAATAAATCATTTAAAATAATGGAAGTTGATTCCTCTATAGATTTAATACAAATGAATTTATATTTATTAACATCATTTCTTAAAGAGCCAATAAAAATAAATATTTATAGAGCTTCTTTATTAAGAGAAGATTTTTTCAAGGAAAATAATGAAACTTTAATCTCTTCTATAAAAAATAAATTAGCTAAATTTTATAATGATGATTCAAAATCAGATAAAACATTAATTAAACTAAATAAAAATGCTCCAAAATGGCTACGCCTATTCAATTCTACCATAACTGAATTTTATAAAGTCACAAACTTAGAAAAAATTAAAGATATTAAAAATTATTTTAATCAATTATTAAATCATCCTCTAAACAAAAAAACATATTTAAGCGAAGAAGATTTAACTATTAAATTAAAAACTTATCAAGAAATGATGAATGATAAATTTCACTTAAAAGAAATATCTAGAGTATCAATAGGTGAATATGCTGAACTTTGGATTAAATACTTAGATATAATAAATAAATTTTATATAGAAGTAGAAGAAACTCCTATAGTTTAAATATATAAAAATATCTATATAAGTGATTTTAATTTCAAAACTACTTCAATGACTTCAGAAATTCATCTGGAGTCATATTCCATACATTATCTTCATTCTTATAAAGTTTGTCTAATTTCTTTGCCTTTTTATCATCTACAATTGCTTTTTCAATTACATTCATTAATTCTGGAGCTGAAGATTCAATAATACCTTCATTAGTCTTAAATCTAACGACCCTAATTTTACTTCCACCCCTAGAAAATAAACTCTTATAAATTCTATTTACTGTTTTATCATAAAATTTTAAAAAATCAGAAGTAACCTTGTCTAATTTAACACGTTTATCTATTTTTCTATCTTCTAAAACTATTATAACATTTTTAGGGTTTACTAAATTAATTCGTTTCCTAGCCTCTTTTAATACTTCTAACGTTGTAAATTTTTTTGTTATAATTAGAAAAAAAAGCTTCTCTTGATTATCATTACCATATAAATTTAATAAATTTTTATGCTTATCTCCCGTTTCAGAAATATAAGCCACAAGAGTATCTCTATTTCTAAAATTTCTAACTAAAGCTTTTAACGTAATTTTTAATGTATCTCTTTTAATTTTCATTATTATCTCCTGTATAAATACCTTACCATATATTAATATAAATTTACATACCTTTTATATATTAAAACAACTCACTGTATTTAATATATCATCTTTAATATCACTATTACTCAAATGAGCATATTTCAAAGTCATAGAAATAGTCTTATGACCTAATGCCTTTTGAACTTTAGATAAAGGAATATCATTCTTAACTAAATAAGTAGCAAAGGTATGTCTTAAATCATGCATTCTAAAACCACTAATACCAGCGTCATCCATAAGTATTCCCCAAGACCTTTTAGGATCTGTGATATATCCATTATACCATCTATTATAAAATAGATACTTACAAGGCTTTTTACAAGAAGCCTGATATTCTCTTATCAATTCCATAATTTCATTTGATATAGGAACTGTTATACCTTCTCCATTCTTAGTATCTTCAATAAATATATTACCCTTTTCAAAGTCAATATTTTCATTTAATATACTTAATATATTAGTCTTTCTTAAACCTGTATTTAAAGCTATTAAAGTAAATAACTTAATATAATGTCCATTATACTTCTCACTATTTAAAACTCTTTTTAAAGATGCTAACTCTGCATCACTTAAATATCTTGTTATTCCCTTAACTGGATATTTAGATATCCCTTTAACATAATTTTCGCTCATCAAATTATTCTCTATCAAAACATTAAATACCTTACTTAATAAAGAAATTATATGATTAAAAACACTCTTAGTCTTTCTAACATTATCCAAAACTCTTAATACTAAATCCTTATCAATTTTATCCGCCTTCTTCTTTCCCATAAAAGGTCTTACATATGCATTATAAAGTTGCTTGTCATGTTCACAACTTTTCTTATTAGGTTTTGCATGTTTCTCATAATAAAAATTAAATAAATCATCAAATCTCATTACAACCTTATTACCCAAATCATTTCTTTTATATTTTCCATTTAATATATCTGCTAAAATCTTAGCAGAATCATCTTTAGCCTGACTTATAGAGATATAAGGGTAATGCCCTATGTCTTTTCTATAATCAATTCCTTTAAATCTTTTATCTACAAAGAATAATACATCTCTCTTTCCAATTCTAACATAAAGACTAGAAGCATTAGAACATGAGTAAGTCACATTCTTTCCACTTTCTTTAACTTTATTAATTACCTTTTCTAAATTACTTTTATTCAACACAATTGAAGCCATTTCTAATTCTCCTTTAATACTTAAATTCATCACATATGCGACATTAAAAGTATTTATAAAAAATTAGTTTTAGTTCGTAATCTCACCACATAAAAGGCATATAATAAAGAAGTCATTACATAAGTAATAACTTTTAAGAAACTTTTAAGAATTATTGTTATATTTATATAGATTTATATATACTCATATATACTTTAGATAAAAATACAGAAAACAAAACAATCTTAAAAACACAATAAAATCAAAGATTTACAAAAGTTCAAGGTTAGAGACTAACTCTCATCAATATTTTCTTTTAATCAATCGGTCACAGGTTCGAATCCTGTAGCACCCACCATTTAATTTCCTAGAGAAAACAAAGAGTTAGACAGTTTCCGAAAGGAAGCTTTTTTTGTATCAAATTTCAACTTTTAAAGATTTTTTAAAACTAGTGAAAATATTTTAAATTTTATTACCAATTCACTTAACTATAGAAACTTCCTCTTAAAAACTCCAATAAATAAGAAAATTAACAATATATTCCTAAAGATGCTAAAAATATGCTATACTCCTGAACCTTCTTAACCAAACAGATTTATATCACATGTAGTCGCAAAATTCTTATCTAAAACTTTATTCCTACCCATAACAGTTAATGTTATAGGAATTTGTTCCTTATCAATTTCGTTCATAACATACTCTAAAGATGTTGTTTCTTTTTTAATCTTAAATTCCCAAACATCATCTCCAATATTTTTACCTTCTTTAAAACTTATAGAATGATCTGCATTTTCTATTATTAAAGTAATATCCCTATATTCTTTATAGTTTGTAATTGTAACTAACAGCGAACTATTTTCCTTTGAGTTCTTTATAGAAACTGTTGGAGCTATAATAACCTTATTATCTGCCTTATAAATATTGCAATAAACAAATTTATCATCATTTATAAATGACGCAGAAAAACAGTTAGAAAAAAAATCAATTTTAGAAATATTTTCCTCTATATCTTGAAGAACTTCTATATTATCAGGAATTGTTATATTTATATTATCTTTCATATTATTTCCCCTTCTATTAAATTAAGAATTAATTACTATCCTTACTTTTAATTTTAAAACTTAGGCTTGGTGATTGAATTAATATCAACCACCAAGTTACTAAGAGATTATTTTCCTCCTTTGATACTTTGCCAAATTTCTTTAAAAGAAAGAAATTTAACACTTTCATCCATAAAAAATTCAAATTTAAAACTGTTGATGTCTTTTAAAGATTTGGGATTTTTAGATTTAATATTTTCTAAATTATCTTCTGACATTGAAAAACTAACAATTTCAACAGGTAAATTGTTAATCCCTCCTTTTCCTAATGTATGCAATACTGGTAAACCTTTCCTATAAGCGGTCAACCTAACTATACTTTCCAATAATGTTGTTATAGAAACAACTCCATTCATTACACACACCGTGATTAATCCAACAAGTATCCTTGAAAAGGATGTTAATCGATCCGCTTTTGAAGAAATACAAAATCTAGTACTCTCCATTTCCCTTTTTTGAGGAATATGCTTTATTGACTTTATTATCTTATTAAAAGATGAAATCTCGTTAATCATATACCTATGCTTTAATAGCCTTATATAACCAACAGCTTCATTACCTTCAAATAAACCTAAATGAATTATATCATCCTGAGAATCAAATTCATCTACCTCTATCTCAAAGTTAGAAAATTTGTTTTTTTCTACCCAGCTCAACTCTTCAATATAAATTTTATATCTCAAGCTTAACATTTCTTTTAAAACTTCTTCTTTTTCAGTCAACTCACATTCGCAAACTAATTTTTGTAAAAAATTTTCAACATCCTTAGATTTTGTTGCAATTACCTTAAATAATACTTCCTTCTCGTTCATAATTTAAAAAATTTAACTTAGTTATAAAATAAGAATATATTATCCTTTTTTAAAAAGTAACTGACACTTCTTACAGGTATAATTGAAATTTATTATAGAATATTCTCCAATAAAGCCTTAGCAACTGCATGAGTATTTGAATAAACTCCAAGCTTAGACTTAACATTATTCATATGAAAGGAAACTGTTCTTTCTTTAATATCTAAAATTTTTGATATTTCCCAATAAGTTTTTCCAATAGAAATCCACTTTAAGCACTCTTTTTCTCTCTGAGTTAATTTAACCTTAGATATTGAAGTCTTAAAATTTATAAAGTTTGAAGCTATTTGATGAAAATATATTGACATAATCTGAAGATCATAAAGAACATCAAAAGAAACTTTTCCCCACTCTTCTTCAGACAAATAAGAATAAATGCTTATCAACCCTTTTCTTTTTTTATCAGAAATAACTGGTATAGACATACCTGTTAAAGATATACCAAACTTAGAAGAAATATCAAAGAATTCTCTATCCTCTTTAGTCTTAACTGTCTTTTCCCATAAGAATGGCTCCCATTCTTTTACTCCCATTTTAACAACAGGATCTGTTGAGAATAAATTCTTTCCCAAGTAATATTCAATCCACTCTTTAGGATAATTTGACTTATAAATTGGTTGAAAATCTGATGTATCAGAATCATCAAAATTTAGATATGCGACATAACATCTTCCTATATATTTATCAAGATACTGAAAAAATAATTTAGACATACTATCTATGTCATTTAAATCTTTTAACTCTTCTACAAAGTTTTTAACGATTATCATATATTACACTTCCCCTTATAATAATAAAAAAGTCTAATATAAATTTATATTAAAAGTCAATCACTTTATGTACAATATAATAAAATTACAACTTTAAGGAATTATTTCCTAACAATATTTTACCCGTCATATAAATCAAACAAGGGACCGAGATAGATATGGAGTCCCTTGCAAAATCATTTATAATTTAAATTATTAAATGATCAAAATATTATTGATTTAAAACATAAAAAAGTCAAAGAAAATATTTTTCAATTATTTTGTAAAGTTTAGTAGACTAACCAGATTTCCCTTGATAAACTTCAATTCCACCGATGCAAAACATAAATAAAACAACTAGTAAAAGAGAGAAAATAATGGAAAATTATAAAAAGCTATTCAAATTTTATTATCAATTCACTTAACTATAGAAACTTCCCTTTAAAACTTCCAATAAATTATAATTTTCATCAATCTTATCATAAATTTCTTGAAGATTTTCATAATCTGCTTTTATAAAAACATCTTCCTCAAACAAAATATTTCTATCTACATTCATTACACTTCTATTTGATATGTCTAGTAAAAACCACTATGAATATTTTCAAAAACTTAAAACTTATTTGATTTATTAATTTTTTCCACAACATTATCCAACTATATTCATACCAATAAGCATACTTTGTTTTACAACATTATCTATTGCTAATTTTTCCATATTAGGTGGATAACCAAACTCTTTCAAAAGCTTCTTAACTTCCACCCTTAATCTAGCTTGAACATCACTTCTTTCTAAGAAATTAAAGTTAACCCTTCTCTTACATCTAAATACAAGAGCTTTTGTTAATTCCTTAAGCTTATTATCACCCATAACTTCAACTGCAGACTTATTATCTGCTAGTGCTGTATAAAACTGTATTTCTTCGTCTGTTAAACCCAGTTCTTTCTTTTTTTCATCAGATAAAGCAATATGCTTACTCAAATTAATAAGCTCTTCTATCATCTGAGTAGAATCTATTTGATTATTATGATATCTAGAAACAAGCTCCTTCAACATCTCACCAAAATTTCTAGCTTCAATGACACTATGTCTAGCTCTTTCTTTTACATCATCACTAATAAGTTTCTTCAGCATCTCTAAAGCTAAGTTTTTATTATTAAACTTCTTTATCTCATTTAAAAAGTCTTCTGAAAAGATATCTATCTGATTTTTGTTAATACTAGCCAAATCAAGAAGATCAAATATCTTAACCCCCTCAACTGCTTGAGAAGCAAGATTTCCTATCTTCGTGTTAATATCCTCAAGCTTCAGCTTTCTTTCGTTACAAATATTGGTATTTTTCAAAATCAACTCTTTAACTGCACAGAAAAATACTAACTCATACCTAATACTTTCAGCTTTATCAGTAGTAGCACACAAACTATAAGACTTTTGAAAATCAGTAGTCCATTTAACAAACTGCTTACTCTTTTCCTTATCATCCGAACCAACAATAAAATTAAACAAGTCCTTTTTCAACTTAAAAAGTATCTTGCTATCATTGTTCTTATAAGCCCTTAACAACTCATCCTTATAATCAAATCCAAACAATAAATCAGAAATATTAGAATACTTAGCCATCATAGTATCAACAGCCTTCTCTCTAATATTTTCACCTACAACTCCTTTATCTCTAGGAGAATATATAGCCAATGCATCTTTAAGATTTCCAAGAATACCAATATAATCTACAATCAAGCCATCTGGTTTTTCTTTATAAACCCTATTAGCCCTAGCAATAGCCTGAATAAGATTATGTTCTTTTATAAGCTTATCAAAATACATTGTATTAATTGGAGGAGCATCAAATCCTGTCAACCACATATCACAAACTATGATAAAGTCTAATTCATCATTCTCATCTTCAAGTCTCTTAGCAATCACCTCTTTATCTGCAGAAGATGTTTTATATTTCAGCAAATCTTCACTATCAGAAGCCGATGAAGAATAAACCATCTTTATTTTACCCTTATCAACATCATCACTATGCCATTCTGGATTTTGAGAAACTAACATTTCATATAGTTTAACAGCAACATTTCTAGTAGAACAAACAATCATCGCCTTAGAAAACGGCAAAACCTCTTTTCTTAATCCAAAATGCTTACTAATGTCCTTCGCTAACAACTTCAATCTTTCAGGACTTCCTAAAATAGCTTCCAACTTAGCATTCTTACTTTTTAAACTCTCACTATAACTTAAATCAGTAATGCCTTCTATCTCATCAAATAACTTATTTATTTCAGATATCTTATCATCATTCAACTTCACCTGAGCTAAACGAGCCTCATATCTAATTGGAACCGTAGCTCCATCAATTACAGACTGAGCCATATCATAAACATCATTATCATCACCAAAAATAGCTCTAGTATCATTATTCCCTTTCTCTATTGGAGTTCCTGTAAACCCAATAAATGTAGCATTAGGAAAAGCATCTCTTAAATATCTTGCAGAACCATCATCTATACCATTATGAGATCTATGAGCCTCATCAACCATAACAATAATATTATCTCTTTCTGAAAGTGTTTTAAACACCAACTCTGATCTACCCTTCTTATCAATACCAAACTTTTGCAATGTAGAAAAATAAACACCACCTGCTTTAATACCCTCAAGCTTAGTCTTCAACTCACCTGAACTTTGAATATTAACAGGCTTAGAACCTAAAATCATCTCTCCAGAACTAAATGTCTTAAACAATTGGGAATCCAAAGCAACTCTATCAGTAACAACAAGTATCGTAGGATTTTCCAATTTCAAATCCTTCTCAATCATCCCAGCTAAAAACATCATAGAAAAAGACTTCCCTGAACCTGTAGAATGCCAAACCAAACCACCTCGTTTATCACCATCTACAGCCTTTTTAATAGCTTCTAACGAACTATTAACACATCTCACCTGATGATACCCTGCGCAGATTTTAACATCCTTACCTTTAGAATTTATAAACGTCACAAAATTCTTAATATAATGTAACAATTTCTTCTTATCAAATAAATCCCTAATCAATCCTTCAATTTCAAATTCAAGTTTATCATCATCTTCACTTCTCCATGGATTAAATCTATCATAACCCGCAGACAAAGAACCTACCCTACTATGAAATCCATCTGAAATAATATTAAACTGGTTAAAATAAAAAGCTTGAGGAAACTCCCTCTTATAAGTTTCCAACTGATTAAAAGCATTCTTCAAAGTAGCATTCTTATCAGCTGGATTTTTAAACTCAATCATAGAAATAGGCAAACCATTTAAATAAATCATAACATCAGGTCTTCTATGCTTATTATGCTCTTTTAAAATTAACTGATTAGAAACTACAAATGAATTATTCTCAACATTTTCAAAATCCACTAACCTAACAGTCAAAGTTCTATCTTTATGATTTATCTTAACCCCACCAGTTAATAACTGGAAAATCCTCTTATTCTCTTGAACAAGATTAGTATGCTTACTTCTTATAACCTCATTAATAGCTTCTTCAATAACTTCACTAGACAAATCAGAATTTATTTTAAAAACAACATCTCTAAAAATAGATAGATAATATGCAATATCAAAATCACTTCTCAAACAACTTCCATTTTCATCTAAAGGATTAATCTCTTCTCCTGATAAATATTGGTATCCCTTATCTTGAAAAATACCAATAGCATAATCCTCTACCATCTGCTCATTAAACGGATTTTTAAAATTATCTTTTTGCATTTTTACTTTCCTTCTTCCTAAGTATTAGTTTTATCATCTTTAACTCTTTTTTTATATTTTTATTAAAGTCAGATGAAAGAGACAGTATAGCATTTTTATCAAAATTATCATTAAGAACATAATCATTTATAGCATTTAAATGAAATTGAAAATCCTGATAAACACCTACAACACTTGGAACTTTCACATCATATAAAACCCTAACATCTTCTATCAAGAAAGATGGTTTAATAACATCTAATAAATTATTAATATTTCCATCTCTTTCTATAACATCATGGGATGTATTCATAAACATAACCATATTCTCCAAATCAAAAGATATTTGTTCTAATAGTTTGATTTTATTTATTTTCTCTTTCCTATAATTTATAAACTCTCTTAAAATTTCATTTAAAAAACCTGTTAGAACAGCAAATAAAGCTCCAAAAAACATAGTCCAAATAGTTGCCCAATCCATTATTTAAAATCCTTTCAAAAATTTCCTAAACTCTTTAGTATTATCTTTAATCTTCATTAAAATTTTCTCATCCTTTAGACTTCTATTTTTCAACTCAAGATAACCATTATTAAGTTAAAAGATATTTATTTCCTCTAATCCAAAACCAAACAACATTAGCTGTAACACCTCTATACATCCTCACTACAGGATCTCTTTCAGAAAACTTCAAAACTAATTCTTTTATATCATCAATAACAAAATCTTCTAAAACTCCATGATCATAATTTCGAAATTTAACACCTTCTATATAATCTTCTATAGCAAATTTATTATCTAAAACCTTAACCATCTCTACATTCCTTTTAGTTTTACTTTACCACTTATTAGTTTTGGTAAAAGTGTATCTCTAGTTTCTTTAAGAGTTGCTATTTGCTTAATATTAGCAGAAATCTTTTCAAACATAGGTTCAACCTTTTCATTAAACCTTTTCATACTCCCCTCATCAGGTATTAAAATTTTAGAATTTTTTATTTCAAAAGTTGATAAATTAACTTGAACACCACTATTTGAGCGCCCCCTCAAATTTTCTATAAATTCTGACGTATTAGTTAATATACTTAAAAAATAATTATAACCATTTTTAGGTCTAATAATTCCAACACGTTGATTTACTAAATATTTTTTATCTTCAAACATAATACCTGTATGTCCTAGTAAGTTCATTGAAGATTTCATATCTGTCATACACATTAATATATCATATTTTTCAGCAAAATTACTCGAAATTTTATTAGAAACATCTCCAGCAAAATAAGAAACAAATTTTTCTAAAGTTAAACCACCACCCTTTAAAATATTTCCCATTTTTAAAACTGGTATTCCAACTTTATCCTTAGATAGTTCTTTACTAGAAAATGGATAACCATTTTTAAAATCTGACACATCATCCAACACTCCTTCTTTCCAATCTGAATTTGGGTTAGTAATGAAGGTTTCAGTGAAGATAGTTTGAGCTAATTCTTCTAGAGTTTTATTTTGCTCTTGCAACAATTCAATCTTATCATCTAGCGATGACAAAACCCCTGCAATCTCCCTCTGGATCTCCACATCCTCAGGGATAAAAGTAGAAAACTGTAATATACGAGAAGGACTAGTATGCTTCACTGTACTACCTGTAGCTCCATTAGCAATATATCGCTGATAAAAAGAAGTTCTCATTAACCAATAAAGAAATTCTTTATCAATTTTTTCACAATTAAGATTTTCCACCAAACCAAGTCTTTGATTATGTAAATAAACAAACTCATTACTATTAGGAACTTTTAAAGGATACCCCAATGTATCAGCCTTTTTACTTAGATCTGTCATCGAAACAAGTAAATCACCTTCTTTTAAAATATAAGACTTAGGAAAATCATCAGAAGAATAATACTTAAATTTTTTAGAATTAAACCCTCCACCTATAGAAAAATTACCAGGAGTTAAAAGTATATTTTTAAACTTTTCTGAAGTAATAAAGTCTCCTTTAAAAGCATAACCATGCTTTATATCACAAACATCACCTAGTGTTGTCTCAATCCACTTAATCATTATTTTTCCTCTTCAACTAAAAATGTATTTACAACACCTGATGTTCTTATAGTTCCCATCTTATAACCACACTTAGCACACAACACTAATTCATTCTCTGTAGACCCCATTCCATCACCCCAAGAATCTTCTTTAACTAAATTTTTAGCACTACACTTTTTACAAACTTGTATCATTACTTGCTTCTCCCTTTAAATTTATTAAATAATACATAAAACAAATATATAAATAGTAAAATAACAAAAAGATAAACAAGTGGACTAATAGTAATTCCAAATTTACTATATTTTTTATACTCTGTAATAAGTAACAAGTAAGTCAAGCTTTCAGCTATCGCTAATAAAATTAGAAGCATAAACAAAAATTTATAAATACCTCCTTTTTCTATTTGAAAAGATCCATACCTTTTTACAAAAGTATTTACATAGTTGATAAGTAAAATTGAAAAGATCAATATGAAAATATAAACACCTTTTCCAAAAAGATGAATTTCTACTATAAAAATATTTAAAAATTTCTTCCAAATAGAAGTATTTTTCTCTTCAAAACTTTTAACACAACTATCTATATTTTCAAAATATTCTATATCAAAATTTTTAATAAGTCCCTTAACGGATATATCAAGTTCTTTTCCATCTAGTTTTTTATACAAAATAGATGTACAAAAATCCTTACCAGCCTTTAAATAAAAAGGTTCTAGCATCCAATTTTTTTTCTTTTTCCATACGATATTATCTCTTGTTAAATCATCTGGTTTTTTATTCTTAAAATAAACATCAGAACAAGCTTCTACATTTATTATTCTATTATCTTTATCATAAAGAGTTATAGAGTTAATAAAATCATCTTTAGCTATATCTAAAGCAGAAATATTCCTTATATAAATAATCTTTGAAGAAACATCTTTTACATTAAAAAATTTCTTATTTGATAACAACTTCAAAGAATCTGAAGATATAAAATCATCTAACTTATAACTATAAGAACTACCAATAATCAATTTATTTGGCTTTATTTTTTCTTTAGGATAAAAACTTATAACCATTGTTAATACAGTCAATAATATACTTATAATTCCTATATGATTTTTTCTTAAATAATGGTAAATATTTGTTTTAAGATCTCTCATAACTACACCTCAACCTTACTCATTTGTTTTAAAATCTCTTCATTCAAATCAGTTTCTTTTTTAATCTGAACTTTCAACTCACTTAAAAGTCGTGGAAACTTCTCTTCAAAAGGTTCTGAGTCCTCTTCACTCTCAGCAATACCTACATATCTACCTGGAGTCAAAACCCAATCATTCTTTTCAATTTCTTCTAAACTAGCAGACTTACAAAAACCAGCAATGTCTTTATAATCATCTTTAACCAAAACATGTCCTTTTACCCTTGTTGTTTTAGCATCATAAAAAAGACCTGAACCTGTAGACAATCCTGCACTAACAGATTTAGATTTCCACTTATCATAAGTAGTAGAAATATTAGCTATATCCTCATCAGTAAATTCTTTATGAACTCTATCAGCCATAAACCCAATTTCTCTAGCATCTATAAACAAAGTCTTTTTCTTCTCTTCAGCACTTCTACCTTTTCTCAAAATCCATAAACAAGCTGGAATTTGAGTAGAGAAAAACATCTGCCCAGGCAAAGCAACTATAGCTTCAACAACCCCATCTTTAATCATATTCTTTCTAACTTCCAATTCACCATTAGTAGCCGTAGACATTGAACCATTTGCAAGAACTACACCTGCCACTCCATTGTGATTAAGGTGATGTATCATATGTTGCAACCAAGCATAATTAGCATTTCCTTTAGGAGGTAAACCATAAGACCATCTAACATCATTCGCCAATATATCATGCCCCCACTCACTTTGATTAAATGGTGGATTAGCCAAAATATAATCCGCTTTTAAAGTCTTATGTAAATCATTCCTAAGAGTGTCATCCGAACTCTCTCCAATATTTCCATTAATCCCTCTAATAGCCAAATTCATCAAACAAAGTCTTCTTGTAGACTCATTATACTCTTGACCATGTATCCAAATATCTTGAACTCTATGACCATGAGCAACAGTAAATTTCTCAGATTGAATAAACATCCCACCAGAACCACAACAAGGGTCATAAACCTTTCCCTTGTAAGGCTTAATAATTTCCACAAGTGTTTTAACTATTGATTTGGGTGTATAAAACTCCCCACCTCTTTTACCTTCCGTAGAAGCAAAATTAGAAATAAAATATTCATAAACCCTTCCAAGCACATCTTTTTCTTCATTCAAATCTCCAAAAGAAATATTATTGGTAAAAAGATCTATCAAACCACCCAAGTTATTTTTATTCAACGAGGCTCTATTATAATTTTTAGGAAGAACTCCTTTCAAATTAGAATTCTCTTTTTCTATAGCAATCATAGCATTGTCTATTATCTCACCAATGTCATCTGACTTAGCATATTTAGATATATAACTCCAACGAGCAATCTCAGGACAAAAGAAAATACCATCTGCTAAATATTCATCTCTATCTTCTTCTGAACCATAACCTTCTTCCACAAGAGTATTATACTTAATCTCAAATGAATCTGATATATATTTCAAAAATATAAGCCCTAAAACAACATACTTATACTCAGATGGATCAATAGCTCCTCTTAACTTATCAGCTCCCGCAAACAATACTTTTTCAATAGATAAATCCGATGATGAATTCTTAGCCATAACAACACGTTCCTTTTCCTAATTTTCTTTGAAAAAAGTATACTCCTCAGCACTCAAATAATCAAGAATTGATTTAAAAAAATTACATTAAATTAATATAAAAATTTAAACTAAGTTTTTATTCACAATAAATCGATCCAAAAACAAAAAAAGCGACCCATAAAAGCCGCCTTTCTTTTCACAAAACAACTGAATCTATGAACCCAATTGATCAGCTGTAACAATAGCCGCATAAACTAATTCCGGAGTAACTGGGAACGACATATTATGAATAGTCTCACCTTCCGCAGTAGCCGCTTTAGCAACAGCCATCAAATCCTTCTTCGAAGCATCAGCGATATTCAAATCACTCAAACTAGTTGGCAACCCAACACTCTTACAGAAATCAATAACTGTTCTAATTTCTTCCATAGGTGCATTTTCCAACACCAACTGAACAATAGTTCCAAAAGCAACTTTTTCACCATGATAGAATTCATGAGTTCCTTTCAATGCAGTTAAACCATTATGAACAGCATGAGCAGCACACAAGCCACCACTTTCAAAACCAACTCCACTTAAATAAGTATTAGCTTCGACAATATTTTCCACAGCTAAATTACTAACTTTTTTATTAACAGCCAACTTAGCTTTCAAACCATCAGATAATAATGTTTCATAACACAACTTAGCCAAATCCATAGCACCCAAAGTAGGAGTACCGCCAGCCATCGCCTTACCATTAGAACGATAAGTAGCTCTAGCTTCAAAATAAGTTGCCAAAGCATCTCCCATACCAGAAACTAACAATCTAACAGGAGCCTTAGCAATAATAGTAGTATCAACTAAAACAATATTAGGATTATTAGGTAATAATAAATATTTACTGAACACACCCTTCTCTGTGTATAAAACAGCCAACGCACTACAAGGTGCATCCGTAGAAGCAATAGTCGGAACAATAACAACAGGAACTTTCATATAAAAAGAAATAGCCTTTGCAGTATCAAGAGTTTTACCTCCACCAATACCAACAATACAATCACATTTCTTATCCAAAGCAATCTTCTTTAATCTATCAATTTCCTTTTTAGAACACTCTCCATTAAAAGTTTCATAAACAAAATCTGACTTCTTCGCAAAACCAGATGACACAGTATTTTCTGTCATCCCTTTAACAAATTCATCAGCAATAACGAAAATCTTTTTCCCTAAATCTTTCGTATATTTTTTTAGATTTTTTAATTCATTAGGTCCTTGAATATATTTCCCTGGACCAATTATAATTTTAGTAGCCATAATTCTCCTCCTTTTTCCACATATAAATATATTACTAAAAATTCAACCAAAAGTCAATCTAGTGAAAAAAGCAAAAAACTAACTCCTATCTATTCTACCCCATCATAAACTCTTTTAATTTCTTTCATATCCTCAAACATCAACCATCTAGGACTACCTTCAACGACCCTATGATTTCGCAACAAATAAGAAGGATGAAATATAGGCATCATTTTAGCTCCACCAGGACCATCAAACCATTGTCCCCTAACTTTACTTATAGCTAATTTACCTTCCATCAACGACTTCATAGCAACAGCACCACAAAGCAAAATTATATCAGGTTTTATAATATCCAACTGCTTATCAAAAAACTTTCTACAAGCTACCTTTTCAGAAGGTAAAGGATCTCTATTTTGCGGGGGTCTACACTTCAACGTATTCATGATATAAATATCGTTCTCTCTAGTAATTCCAACTGAGTTCAAAAATTCATCCAACAACTTCCCAGCTCTCCCAACAAAAGGAAAGCCTGTCTTATCTTCTTCTGCTCCAGGAGCTTCTCCAATAAGAACAATTCTAGCATCAGAATTTCCATCAGAAAATACTAATTTATTGCGCAGCCCACCCAACTCACAATCTCTACACTTCTCAGCTTCTTGTTTTAAAATCTCTAATTGCTCTTTCTTAGAACTCATATCTTACCTCCATAAATTACAAAACAAATTATACTAACAACTGCATTAAAAATCCATAATTTATTTTCCCATAAACACAAAAAAAGACCCACATAAAATGCAGATCTTCTTCTATAAGAATAGAAATCTTTAACTTCTACTTTCCAACTCTTTTATAGTTGAAGCAGCTACAGTCCGAATGGTATCTACCCAAACGGTTCCATCAGCCAAAGTTTTAATACCGTCAATTTTTTCAGATAAATACCCTTCTCTTTCCATAAAAGTGGTTATAAGACGACAAGCACATATAACAAATAATTTACCTGAAGTCTTAGACAGCGAATCCATGACTGAAAGAAACTTGTATGAATCTATTTCTTTACCCGGCACCAATGAGTCATAAATAAAACTATTTATGTTTTCTTTCTGATCATCGGTGAAATTCACTAATGAATCTATGCCATCTTCAAAGTATCCTAAAAATCCTGAAGCATTCATAAAATTTCTAGTGGCAACTATTGCCAGTGAAGCTTCAAACGAAGGCTCTACCCTTTCAAGATAGTCTGTTATTGATTGCTTCAATGAAATAAGATTTGCCGTATCCTGTTCAATAATCAAGTCTTCCAACAAGCCCAAATCATTAGAACAAAGAACAATAGGCGCATCCAACGCTTCTCCTTCAAGTTTATGTAAAGAATATTTTATTAAAGGGTAAACAACCTCTGGCCATTTCTCCAAAGGCGCTTTCTTCGCCTCCTTAATTTCACTGGGAAGATAAACTGGCAAAGGCTTAACCAAGCCAGGAGCCATCTCCTTAAAAATTTTAACATATGTATCAAAAGCAGCTTCATTCTCTGCTAAAAATACAACTGTCTTTGTTTTAACATCTAATGTCTCAACATTGTTTTCTTTTTCAATTGTTTCCATTTAATTAGGTTTAAATAATTAATATTCAAATTAGTAATTTCATCCTAATACAAAACACAACACTATCACTTTGTCAACAAAAAAGCAGTGAGTTATGTATCACTGCTATTTTCTTTTTTATTTAATTTCTTTGGTTTCCAGAATGTAGTATTCTGCTCAGAGAAAATTACTACTTCCTTCTCCTTAACAAAAATTTTAGAATTTTTCGGAACATTAATCTTCCAAAACTTTTCACTCCGACAGGATTTCACTGTTAATATAACATTGTTTACAAGAACACCATTCTGCAAAACTTTATTAACATCTCCCGAAATAACCATCTTATAGCCATTTAAATTTTCCCAAATATTAAACTTATCAAAGGTTTGAAAGTATCTCTTAGTAAGATACATAGTTTGTTTCTTACCAAATTCATTTACTCTTTCTATGTTAAAAGCTGAGGAAGAAACCAAACTATCAGCTTCTAAAAAATCAACTTTCTTTTTTTGCCCCAAAACCAATAAGTTATTAAACAAAAATGCAATAAATAAAAATACAATTAACTTTTTCATTTTAAACAGGTTTAAATTAATATTTAGATAAAAGCATATTAATAATCAGTTTATTTGTCAAGTTAATTAAGCTTTATCCCTTCTAAATCAAGCAATCTCTTTTTAACCTCAACACCACCTTTCATAGAAAAGCCAGTCAACTTTCCAGACATTCCAACAACTCTATGACAAGGAATTATCAAAGGAATAGGATTTTTACCACACGCCATTCCAACAGCCCTAGGATGAGACTTAATCTTATCAGAAATATCTTTATAAGTAATAACCTGCCCATAAGGTATCTTAGCAATTTCACTAACAACCTTATTAACATAAGGCGTCTTATCATAAAAAGTCTTAATAGAAAATTTCTCCAACTTCCCATCAAGATAATCCGAAACCTCTTCTTCAACCTTCTTAGCTAATCCATTAGGACAAGAGCCTGATATTTTTTTATCAGTTCCCGTTAGCAAATAAATTTTATCATCATCCACTTCTATTCTAATATTTCCAATATTACTAGAAAATATATATTCGTATTTATTCATTAAATCACCTCAACAATTTCACTCTCAATAATAAATATAAATGCTAACTAAAAACAAAACAAGCAATAAAAAAATCCCCAGTAAAATACTGAGGACTTTTTCTCAAGAAGCTCTTAATTAAAATGCATCCTTAGTTGCTTGATAAGACAAACATGCAGAATTATTTCCTTCTTCACAAGCAATTCTACATAACTCTGTATTAGCAGAATATCCACAAGCCCATGCAACTTCAGCAGAAGTTGTTGGAGACTCTCCAGACAAGTATTTTTCTGCCATAGCGTTACAAACTGCATCTTCACCTACAGTAGCATCTTTACAATGCCATTTAATAGTATAAGGAGATTGCTCAAACGCTTCATCACAAACAGCATCATTATCTGAATATCTACATACGTGATAAATCATATCCACATGAGCTACATCAGAATCTGGATTTTGATCTACATAATCTGCATAAGCCTGACAAACTGCATCATTAGTACCTCTACCATATCTACAAGCAGAATATAAATCCTCCCCTGTAGGGTTTTGAGCTAATAATTCATTACACAAAGCGGCATTACCAGATTTACATCCATTACTTAAATCTTCTGAAGTTAAAATACCTGTTCCAATATACTCTTCCAATTTAGAACACATCTCTTGAGATATTGGAGAACATGATTGTGATATCAAATCTGTACTTGGGTCTGTAGCCATAAAAGCATCACAGGCCGAAGCAATACCACCTCTACAACCTTGTGCCAACTGAGCTTGATCTGTTGGATTTGTAGCCAACCACGCATCACAGACAGCCTTAGAATAACCCATATCACAAGCGTCTAATAATTCTTCTGGTTTTGTATTAGGATGAGTTATTAAAGCATCACAGGCCTCAGTAACAGCTCTTTCACACAACCAAGCTAAACCTCCAAAACTACCATGAGTTTCATTAGTTTGAGATATATAGGCATTACAAACTGCAGTATCATATCTTTTTTCATTTACATAAGGCGTTGGACCCGTAGCACAAGCATTTTTCAATTCAGCAAGAGAAGGATTTGTCTTTAACCACTCATCACAAATAGCTGGGTTTGAAGTTGTTCTACAAGCACTATATAATTCAGCTTCTGTAGCATTATCAATAGCTTCCTGTAAATCATCTGAAACTATATATCCATTATAAGGATCTTTAATATCATCTAAAATAGAATTTCCATCACTTGTATCAACATATTTATTAGCTAACTGAGTATCACCTTCTTTATCACCACAAGCAACTTCAACTTCAGGATATTCATCCAAAAAATTCATATTGTTCATAAGTAAATTACAATCTTCTGTTTCTATACCAGTTATAGCTAATTGAAATTTATCCTTCGTAATAGCCGACAACTCATAAACACCACCAAAAGGAGTTGTAGAGTTTTTTCTAATACCGCTATCTACAAATAAAGTTTGGAACGTTTCATCTTCTCCTAAAACATAACCATCTGCAGTATAACCATTCTTAACATAAATCTTTCTAAGATGACTAGCAATCATAGATATATCATTTTTTGTTTCCGTAGCCTTATTACTTTTGAAAACACTTTGTGAAGCTATAACTCCAATCACAACTATAACAGTCATAATACCTAGAACACCAAGCATCTCAATCATAGAACGACCTTTTTCATTTCTTTTAATCATAAGAATCTCCTTTTAACTTAACTCGGAGTAATAATAACACAATTACACATTTTTATCAATTTCAAAAATATACACCTTATTTATTGACAAGTAAATAAATACAGTATAAAATACAAGCTCAACCTATTTTTAAACCACAAAACAAACATTATTGAAATTAAACCTTTCGATAAAAATTTAAAACTACTATCTATTTATGACATACTTTCAGATGCGTCTTATAACTGGTCAGATATTTTTGGAAAAACCTTTCAATTCAAAAAAGGAATGAATGAAGAAGAAGCTAAAGAGCTGAAAAATAAAATTTCTTCGGCAATGAAAGAAATTAATTTAATCTAATTAAATTTTACTAATAAGACTACTGCAAAAACAGTAGTCTTTTTTTATATAAATTCAACTAAAAATAATTGAAATTTTTAAATAAACATTTTAAAAATTCCATTGACTAGCAACCTTCCATATTATATAGTTATACCAAGGAGCAAAATATGACTAATAATAATATAAAAACTAAAGATAAAATTATCCAAATAGCAAAAAAATTATTTGCTGAAAAAGGATTTCACGGAACATCTGTAAAAGATATTTGTGAACTTGCCGATGCAAATATAAGTGCTGTAAATTACCACTTCACATCAAAATTAAATTTATTCCAAGAGATTATCGATAACGTTAGTGAAAAATGCCTAGCAAACATATTAAGTGTTATAGAAGACCCAGCCGATGACTTTGAAGAATTTAAAATAAAAATGAAAATTCTTTTTGAAACATTTTTCAAAATAGCTGAAAAAGACTGGGATTCTCTTGTAGTTATATTCAGCAACATATATTTCCTAAGAGAAGAATTACAAAAAGATACTTGTGAATTCTTTGATAAATTCATACATATCCTTGGAAACTTTATTAAAGAAGGTCAAAAAAGAAAATATATAAGAAATGATGTTGACCCAGAAGTTATCTCAAAAATAATATTACATATTCCACAAGGTGAAATTGAAGATAGATATTTAATCTATGGAGAAAAGCCTGAGCAATTCAACAAGGCTTATCAAAAAAAATATATAAATAATATTTTGATAACTCTAATAGCTGGATTAGAAAATAAATAAATTAAAAGCTCCCAATCGGGAGCTCTTTTTTTTAAGATAATATTTCTTTTTTAATTTAGAACATATATTTACCTTTTAAGTATAAAGTATTTGAATCAAAGTTATCTCTACTTTCATTTTCATAATCGAAAGATACTTCATGACCTTTTTCATTTAAATAAGTTACACCAGCACCCATTCTTAAAATACTTCTACCCATATCTGGAGATGTATAGCTTGCTCCTGCTAAACCAGTTCCTCTAACCGTAGAATCTATAGCAAATGCATTATCACCCATTTCCCTAGCTAATTCAATTTTAGCAGTAGGCATTATAGTTCCATAATTATCAAGTTGGAATACATAACCAAAATCCATACCTAATGAAGCTTGGAAACTATCAAAACTAACACTTTCAACTGACAAATTGGCAGTACTTCCAGTTTCATCATAGGCATCTTGTTTTACATTGATATAAGAACCTTTAACAAATGGAGTTAATAACATTCTATCTTTATGAAGATAAACTTTGCCGACTGTCGCAGCAAGTGATATTTGAGTACTATCATAATCTGCCGAAGCTATATCAGAACCAGTGTTTCTCTTTTGATCATAAGATCCAATACCATAACCAACAATAGCATCTAAGAACATTCTATCATCCATTAAATAAGAACCATAAAGAGATAACTGTACTGAATCCATATCAGTCTCAAACGAGTTAAATTTACCTTCTGCATCACCCTTTGAATAAGTTAAAGATACACCAGCTAACAATTCATTAGATAGCTTTTGATCATAACCAACGGTAATACCAAAACTATCTGAATCATAACCTGTAGAACTCAAACCATTGCTACCAGATTTTACAGCACCATCATAAGAATCTTTCTTAGAAGTTAGCTGCATCCAAACTCCATGTTTTTTATCTTTATCAATACCAAAAATATTTCCAGCATCAGACATAACAATAGCATCTAAAGAAGCAAATTGAGAATTTTCACTTAAAATATCATCATATTTTCTAGCCATTTGTCTTCCTTGAACAACATCAAGCACAGCAGCAGAGGCTGAAGCTGCAGAACTAACTGAAGATTGAAAAACACCACTTGAAGCTAAATCAACTTGAGCACCTTGGCCAGGATTAATAGCACCTGACTCTGTATCAAAAGTTGGAATTTCCGAGAATGTATAAATCAATTGATCCCCAGATCCATCATTATAAATAGACAAAGTACCATCAGCATTATAATTATTTATATTCAATGTTAATTGTGTAAGATCATTTGAAATAGTATCTGCCTCAGCAACAACAAAAGTATCACCTATATTATAACTAGTTATAGCATCATAATCAGGATTAATATTCAAAGTAACATTTGTAAAATTAAGAGCTGTTGTTCCAGAAGTTTGCATCAAAGCTCCGCTCTTATTATCCACTGTAAGAGATAAATTCATTGTAGAATCTGTAATATTCAAAGTCTCTGCTGAATTAACATTAATATTTTCAATAGTTGCATTAACAATATCTAAAGTATCAACACCTTCACCCATATCAATTTGATGAACTGATGATTTTAATTCTCCATTACCTGAATAAGTAAATGCATTATCAGAACCATAATACTCTATGGCAGAACCTAAAGTAGATTTAATTGAACCATTATTAGTAAATAATCCTGTTATAAAAGATGTATCATCAACATAAACTGCTGTTTCAGCATTCATAGCACCAGAACTATAAGTGACATCACCTACAACACTTGAAGTTTCTTCAACTGCAAAAGCCTTAGAAACGATATTATCTGAAGCTGCAAGAGCTTTAATATTTCCAGATAATTGAACATTTCCACCAACACTAGACGTTTCTGTAATTTTAATAGCATCTGAATTAAGTTCTGCATCATCAGAGTTAGACTTAGAATATAAATCTGCATCAATAAAAAGACTTCCAGCCATATTTGTATTTTTCATAATATAACCAAAAGAATCTCCTCCTGCAACCGAATATATAGATCCATCAAAATTAAGATCCCCATTTATAGTTGACCCAGAAAAATAAAATGATCTCGAATTCTCACCTGAAATAACTTCCATATCAGAATTTACATTAACATTATCAACCGTTAAACCATTTAATATAAAACCTGCTCCAGCCCCTGTCGCTTTAATATCAAAATCTCCAGTAAAATTTAAATCTCCAGTAACTGCCAAAGTAGGATGTGTCATAAATCCATAAGCACTACCACCAACAGATTTTATATTAGAATTAAAAACTATATCTTCACCAATAGAACCTCTGTACATCCAAACTCCAGTAGCCAAACCTCCAGATCTAACTTCTATATTTCCATCATACATAAATGAACCTAAAACATTTGTATCTCTAAGCATAATAGTATTTGCCTGATTTGAAACATTTTCAGTATAATAATTCCCAGAAAGTTTTAAATCTCCTTCAATCCTAGTTCTATAAAAATAACTATTAACTATCCAATCTGTCCCCTTATAATCTAGATATGAATCTCCAACTAAAGTAACATCTCCTAAAATAGTAGCACTAGAAAGAACTCTATTAAAATGACTCGCAGTAGAATCTTTTTTAGCACGAGCATTCATTTCACCTTCATAATAAATATTTCCATCTATATTAGTATTAAGAAATCTTATAAATGTATTACTTGCTAATATCGTTCCATCAGCATCAAAATCTTTATAAATATTTATATCTACATTTTCTCCATCTGTATCATTATTAAATGTTCCTGATATAACTACTTCAGATAAAAAATCTCCAACACTAGAATCATCTTTTGAAAAAAGATTAATTGTATTAATATTTAATACTGCTTCATCTCCATCCAAATGTACTTCTTCTACAAGACGACCTTTTTTTGTCTTTATTAAATTACAAACTCCATCAACACACTCTGCACTCATAACAACTTCAGAATTACTATTTTGTAAATCTCCTGAAGTCCCTAAGATCCATTCAATATCAGCTCTAGCATGACTAGAAAAAGCAAGTGATAAAAACACTGTATAAGTAGATATTTTTCTCATAAAATCTCTCCAATTTTATTAAAATATAAAACTATGTTAACATAATTTTATAGTAAAAACAACTATTAAGATATATTAGAAAAATAAATAAGCTCTCAACAGAGAGCTTATCTACTAATTCAAAACCTTTTAAAAATTAGAACATATATTTACCTTTTAAGTATAAAGTATTTGAATCAAAATTATCTCTACTTTCATTTTCATAATCGAAAGATATTTCATGACCTTTTTCATTTAGATAAGTTACACCAGCTCCCATTCTCAAAATACTTCTACCCATATCTGGAGATGTATAATTAGCACCTGCCAAACCAGTACCTCTAACTGTTGAATCTATAGCAAATGCATTGTCCGCCATTTCTCTAGCCAACTCAATCTTAGCTGTAGGCATTATAGTTCCATAATTATCAAGTTGGAACACATAACCAAAATCCATACCTAATGAAGCTTGAAAACTATCAAAACTTACACTTTCAACTGACAAGTTGGCAGTACTTCCAGTTTCATCATAAGCATCTTGTTTCACATTAATATAAGAACCTTTAACAAATGGCGTTAATAACATTCTATCACCATGAACATAAACTTTACCAACTGTTGCGGCTAAAGATAACTGAGTACTATCATAGTCAGCTTTCGCAATATCAGAACCAGTATTTCTCTTTTGATCGTAAGATCCAATACCATATCCAACAATAGCATCTACAAAAGTTCTATCATCCATAAGATAAGAACCATAAAATGAAAGTTGTAATGAATCCATATCAGTCTCAAACGAATTGGAACTTCCTTCAGCTTCTCCTATCGAATAAGTTAAAGACACACCAGCCAACAACTCTTTAGATAATTTTTGATCATAACCAACCGTAATACCAAAACTATCTGAATCATACCCTGTAGAACTTAAACCATTATTACCAGATTTAACGGCTCCATCATAAGAATCTTTCTTAGAAGTTAACTGCATCCAAACTCCATTCTTTTTCTCTTCATCTATACCTAAAATATTTCCGGCATCAGACATAATTACTGCATCCAATGAAGCTAATTGAGAATTTTCACTTAAAATGTCATCATACTTTCTAGCCATTTGCCTTCCTTGAACAACATCAAGAACTGCCGCTGATACAGCCGCTGCTGAAGTAACTGAAGATTGGAAAACTCCACTTGAAGTTAAATCAACTTGAGCTCCTTGCCCTGGATTTATAGCACCAGAGTCATCATCAAAAACTGGAGCTTCTGCAAATGTATAAATCAACTGATCTCCAGAACCATCATTATAAATAGAAATTGTTCCATCAGCATCATAATTATTAATATTTAAAGTCAATTCTGAAAGATCACTTGAAATTGTATCTGCCTCAGCAATCACAAAATATTCGCCACCTTCATAAGAAGTTATAGTAGCATAATCAGCATTAATATTTAAAGTAGTATTAGTAAAGTTCAGCGATGTTGTTCCAGTAATTTGCATTAAAGAACTATCTTTAGTATCAGCATTTAATGTTAAATTCATAGTAGAATCTGTAATATTCAAAGTCTCTGCAGAGTTAACACTAATGTTATCAATCTTAGCATTAATAATATTTAAAGTATCATCACCATCTGCCATCTCAAATTGATAAGTAGAAGAAATCAATTCACCATCACCAGTATAAGTTAATTCATTATCAGAACCGTAATAATCAATTGCAGGTCCATCTAACCCTTCAATAATACCTGCATTATTTATTTTACCTGTCATGCTAGCTGTAGGAGCAACTGTAATTCCCTTATCTGCATAAATTTCACCTGTTACATTAATATCTCCATTTAGGGAAGCTGTATTTGCAACATAAACACCTGCAGAAGAAACTGTTTCAGACGGTTTAAAAGATTCGATAACAGAAGCTATATTTAAATCTCCATTTAACACTGAAGCCCCTCTTAAATATATAGCATTAGAATATCCAGAATCTCCTTCTGATATTAAATACATATCAGATCCTATATTAATATCTCCATTAATAGTCGCATCTCTTACCACAACACCAGATACATAAGGAGCATACAAATCCATAGTTCCATCAATATTTAAATCACCAGTCATAGTTGAATTTCTCATATGAAATCCAAAACCTCCTAGAACCCCTTTTCCAACTATATTTGTATCAAAGTTCATTCCTTGTGTATTTGCATCATCAAAATTTATTCCAACAAAACCACCTTTTTCAGAATAAAGATTCATATCACCTGTATAATTATAAGAACCATTAAAATTAATTTTTGTCCAATAATAAAGGCCATAAGAAAGGCTTTTATTTGATTGAATATCAAAATCAACATTAATATTATGATCGCCATTAACTGTTAAAGTATGTCCAAATATACCAAAAGCAGAATTTCCACTTGCTGGATTATGCCCAATAGTTTTAATATCACCTTCAATATTAATATTGTTATCAATAATACTATTATATAATAAAATACCAATATCTCTATCATCATAAGCTACTACTTCAAAGCTACCTTTTATAGATAAATCCTCCCCTATATTAGAATCTTCTAAATAAAAAGCATAAACTTCGTTTCTCTCATGATCCGTAACTATACTACCTTCATAACTTAAGCTTCCATCCAAAATAAAATCATTAAAAGTTAAAACACCTGTACCATCTGTATAATCTCCTGAATTATTAATATCTCCATAAATATTCATATCAAGATTGATACCATCTGTTACATTAGTATAAGAACCTGTAACATAAACAGGACTTTTTATTGCATCCGTATCAGATAAATATTTACCCTTATAACCATACAAATTAACTTCCGTAATATCTGTTACAGCTACATCACCTGTCAAGGTAAGTTTCTCATCGATAGCTTCATCAATAACTTTTGTTAAATCACAAACACCATCTGCACAATTTGCAGTAATAACTGTCTTACCTGTACTATCCTGTAATTCACCAGAAGTACCTAAAGTCCAATTTACATCTGCATAAACATTTCCTACTGAAATTAACGACAAAACAATCGTATACAACGATATTTTTTTCATAAAAACTCTCCAATTCCCTTGATAATATAAAATTAATATATCACAAAAACAAATTTAAAACAAGAATTTAAAACTCTAAAATACAAGCTGACATTTAAAAAGCCCCCTATCGGGAGCTCTTTTTTTAAGATAATATCTTCTTTTAAATTTAGAACATATATTTACCTTTTATATAAATACTATTTGAGTCAAAATTCTCTCTAATTTCTTTTTCAAAATCGAAAGACATTTGATGACCTTCTTTATTTATATAACTCATACCTAATCCAGTTCTTAAAATATTTCTACCCATATCTGGAGAGGTAAATGAAGTTCCCGCTAAACCTGTACTTAAAATAGTAGTATCAATCGGCAAAGCATTATCACCCATTTCATTAGCATATTCTAAATTAATATGAGGTATTAATTGTTCACCTTGTTCTGTTTCAAACAAATAAGAGAATTCAACACCTGCACCTAATTGGAATGACTCCATATTAACAGACTCTACATGCAAATTATTAGCACTTCCTTTTTCATCATAACTATCTTGATTAACAGTTATATAAGTACTCTTAACAAATGGCATCCAAAACATATTATCCCCATCTTGATAAATAGTTCCATAATTCAATTGTAAAGATAATTGATCAGAATCATAATCTGCACTAGCAATATCTGTACCAGTATTTCTCTTTTGATCATAAGAACCAAAACCATAAGATAAAATACCATCTAAGAAACTATCATCTTCCATCTTATAAGTTCCATATAAAGCTAATTGAACCGATGTCATATCTGTAACAAAAGAATTATTGTTTCCATCAACATCGCCAGATGCATAACTTAATGCAAAACCAGCTAAAATATCTTCATCTATCTTAGTATCATAACCAACAGTAACACCAGTTGAAGATGAATCATATCCAGCTGAAGTAATATTATTTTTAGCAGCATTCAAAGCTCCATCATAATTATCACTTTGAGACATAATTTGTAACCAAACACCACTATCTTTTTCATCATCAAAATCAATCATTGATGCTACGTCAGAAGTAACATGAAATGCCATAGCAAATTGATTTTCTTCATAGAACTCTTTCTTCTTCTGAGCAACTTGTCTGTCTTGAACAATTCCCATAGTAACTGAAGAATTAGACACTGCCGAACTTAAAGAGGAAGCAGCACCACTAACAGCCGTAGCAACGTCAACTTGAACAGCTTGAACAGGACTTATAGCTTCAGTAGATTCAAAGAAAGGAGTTTCATCAAAAGTGAAAACAAGTTCGTTTCCAACTAATTGTAAAGTCCCATCAATATTATAATTTTCAATATCAAATGTTAAAGAAGATAAATCAGAACCCGATGCATCTGCTGTTGAAATAACAAGATTATCACCTTTTTCAAAAGAAGTAATCGCACTATACTCAGCAGTAGTGTCCATATTTGTATCTCTCATAGTCAAAGTAGTAGTACCATCTAAGTTCATAAGAGAAGTATCTTTATTATCCATTGTTAAATATAAATCCAAATCAGACGCAGATATATTAACCGTTTCAGCAGATAATGTTGATGGCATATCAGCATGAACATTAGTCATATTTAAAACATCATCACCTTCCCCCATATCTATATCATAAGTAGCACTACTTAATTTACCATTACCGGAATAATCAAAAAC
Organism: Alphaproteobacteria bacterium; assembly: GCA_025210155.1. Classification (NCBI taxonomy): domain Bacteria; kingdom Pseudomonadati; phylum Pseudomonadota; class Alphaproteobacteria; species Alphaproteobacteria bacterium. The sequence continues at coordinate 48,303 of JAOASE010000011.1, forward strand.
ATTATCTGAACCATAATATTCTATAGCCGAAGATTTAGATGCTGTAACAATTCCATTATTATTAAATTTACCTGTTAAATAAGCTGTATCATCAAATACAATACCTTTTTCAGCACTAATTTCCCCTGTTAAATTTATATCGCCATCTATAAAAGATCCACTTTGTACAAACATACCTCTAGTTAAAGTGTCTGAAGCATCTTCAATTATAATATCTCCACTTATATTTAAGTCATCCAAAACCTTAGCATTAGAATAAAGATAAATACCATATATATAACCTGTCGGTTCTGTTTTTACAGAATTTAATTTAATATTACCTGAAAGATTAATCCCTTTATCAAAAGTAAAAGATTCCGCAATAACACCAAAGCTATAATCACCTCTAGCAGTTATATCAGCATCACCTAAAATATTCACATCTCCAGTAGCAGAACCTCTTCTAAAATAATATGCATAAGCATTAACACCATTACCATTAAAATCACCTGCCAATGTAAAATTCGTAAAATTAGAATTATAAATATATAAACCCATAACAGCACTATTTCTAGCTTCATAATTAACTGTACCATCGAAATAAAAATCTCCATTAAAAGTACTAGTTTGTAACATCAAAGGATAAGCATATTTATTTTCAGAAAAGATATCCATATTCATATGTAGATTTACATCTCCATTAAATGTAGTATTTGCCGGATAAAATCCAGCGCCTGTTAATTCTGACTTCATTTTCACATCAGCTACTACATTAACATCTCCATCGATAACACTATTATTGTTTAAATGAATTCCATTTGCATTATTTGCAGTAGAAGTCAAATCCATATTTGACTTAATATCTATATCTCCAGCTAAATCAAGAGTTGAAAAGAAAATTCCTGTAGCGTGCATAGAAGCTTCAGCAACTATATCAGATTTAACATTAACATTCCCATTCACAGTAGAATCTTCAAGTAAAAAACCTGCAGCTCTATTATTACTAGATGCTATATCAAAATTTCCATAACTATTTACATCCCCTTCAACAGTAGATTGATAAATAGCAAAACCATAATGTTTATTACCAGTAGCATTATATCCAACATCACCATACATAGAAACATTTCCATCTACTATAGCATTTTCAAAAGAAACTCCTTGTCTTTCCCCTCCAGTAAAATCTCCATCAAAAAATAAATCAGCATAAATATTTATATCAACATTCTCACCGACAGTATCATTCGTAAATTCACCAGTTAGAAACAAAGTTTTTTTAAGATCTGTGGTTTCAACTAAATTCTTTCCATCAACACCGTTAATATTAATTACTTTAACATCTTTAACAACTGCATCTCCATTTAATGTCAATTGCTCCGTAATCAAAGTATCACCAACTTTATTTAAATTACATACTCCATCAGTGCATTCCATATTAGCAACTACCGTGGCTTCACTGTTCTGCAAATCACCTGTAGTTCCCAACGTCCAAGAAACTTCCGCATTAGAATTTCCAGTAAATGCCATAGATAATAAAATAGTATAGAATGATACTTTTCTCATAAAACCTCTCCGAATGTATTGATAATTTCAAAAGATAATATCATAAATCAGAGACTAAAACAAGAATTTAAAGTTGCGAAACCCCACTTTTTATAGCCGCGTCAGAAACTGCCACCGCTATTCTTGGCAACAACCTATCATCAAAAGGTTTCGGCAAAATATAATTTCTACCAAATTCCATACCTTCCCAACTATAAAGTTCTTTAATCTTTTCAGACACTTCCTCTCTTGCCAACTCAGCCAAAGCATATACCGCAGCCTTCTTCATAGGCAAATTAATTTCACTCGCTCTCACATCAAGAGCCCCTCTAAATATATAAGGGATACACAAAACATTATTTATCTGATTATTATAATCTGACCTACCAGTAGCAATAATTACATCATCTCTAGTCTCTAAAGCAATTTCCGGAAGAATCTCAGGATCAGGATTTGCACAAGCAAACACAATAGGATCTTTTGCCATAGTTTTCAACATACTAGGTTTTAAAACTCCACCTCTAGAAAGTCCTAAAAACACATCAGCATTTTTAACAGCATCTTCCAAGGTTCTATCATCTGTTTTAACTACATATTTTTTCTTATACTTATTCATCCCCTCTTCTCTTCCAGAATAAATAACCCCTTTAGAATCTACAACTTTAATATTTTTCTTTTTAACTCCCAACTCTACCATCAAATCAATACATGCCAAAGCTGCTGCACCTGCTCCAGAAACCACAATTTTTACTTTACCAATATCCTTTTCAACTAATTTCAAAGAATTAATTAAAGCAGCAGAAGTAACTATAGCCGTCCCATGTTGGTCATCATGAAAAACAGGAATATTCATTTCCTTTTGCAATTTCTTTTCTATTTCAAAACATTCAGGAGATTTTATATCTTCCAAATTTATACCAGAAAAAGTAGGCTCCATAACTTTCACAGCATTCACAAATTCTTTAACATTATTTGTATCCAACTCTAAATCAACAGCATCAACATTTCCAAACTTCTTAAAAAGAATAGCCTTACCTTCCATAACAGGTTTAGATGCCAAAGCACCAATATTTCCTAAACCTAAAACAGCTGTACCATTACTTATTACAGCAACAAGATTTCCCTTACCAGTATATTCATAAGCATTCTTAGGATCTTTCTTAATTTCTAAACAAGGAGCTGCAACTCCTGGAGAATAAGCTAAAGACAAATCATTAGTAACCTCAAGAGACTTAGTCAAACAAATCTCCAACTTACCTGGCTTACCAGCTCTGTGCATCTTTAAAGAATCTTTGTATATTTTGCTACTATTCATATTGCCTCCAAACTTTTCTTAACAAGAAAATTATAAGCCTATAAAAATAACAATCAATTCAATCAATATTTCAATTCCCCGTATAAAAAGTGAACTCAATTTTACTAACAAACAACCTTTTTATATAGACACATTAAAAATAAACTTTTATAAAATATATATACCCTAATTCAATAATAAAAATAAGGTATTAATATGGAATACGGATTATGTTGTTTATTTTATAAAGAACCAATAAAATTCAAAAGCTACACCTACGCTAACATTAAAAAAATAGAAAAAGAAAATGGAATTAAATCAGCTAGAAAAAAAGTTACAGAAATATGGAAACATAATATTAAAACATTACAACAGGCAATCAACTATTGTAAAAATAACGACATAAAAAGTTATAGAGTAAGCAGTGATCTATTCCCTCAATTTGATAAAGTCATAAAAGATGGAATAATAGAAAAAAGCTTTTTAAAAACTATAACAAAAGAATTATCCAAAATTAATAGTTACGATATTATTTTATCAATGCACCCAGGACAACATGTTAACATCGGGAGTCCTAATAAAGATGTTGTTAAAAATAGCATACAAGATTTAAAATATCATTTCTTCGTAGCAAAGCCACTTAACTGCAAAGAAATCAACATCCATATTGGAGGAAGTTATGGAGATAAAAAAGCTTCATTAAAAAGATTTATATCTAACATAAAAAAGTACCTAACAAAAAAAGAATTAAATTTGATAACAATTGAAAATGACGAACTAAATTATAGCATAAAAGATACTTATGAAACTGCTAAAAAATTAGGTATCAGATGTATATACGATATACATCACCAAAGATGTTTTGAACTAAAATATCCAAAAGATGGTAATGAAAAAGAATACTTTAAATGGGCAAAAGAAACTTGGAAAAATTATGACTATCAAAGAATTCATATTTCAACACCAAGAGATGGATACACTACCCAATCAAAATCCAGACCGCACCACGATTTCATAAATAAAAATGAGTTTCCTGATTGGATATTAAAAATAAAAAATCTACACGTAGACATAGAAGCTAAGGCAAAAGAAATCGCAATCAAAAAATTACAAAAAGATAATTTAAAAAAAACAGAATTTAAGTAATAAAAAAAGAAGTATCTTTTTTAAAACACTTCCCTTTAAATTTATTTAATTAATTATCTTTTATTCCAAGGCATAACTTTCAACAAACTTGCCATTCCACACCAACCGGTAAGTCCAGCAAAGAATAATCCAAATCCAACAAACACAGATAATCCAATCCAAGCAGCATCATTATAAATAGACATAACCACACCTAAAACAACTAAAGAACCAGCTATCATTTGAACTTGCCTCATAACTGGAAGTCCTGCAGAAACTCTCTTTTCAATTTCTCCACCAGCTTCAACCCAAGAATTAAAACCTTCTTCTAACTCAAAAATTTCTTTACCAAATTTCTTCTCAATTTTTTCCATAGCCTGAGCAGAACGTCCACCACCTTGGCAATGAAAAACTACTTTTTTATCTGATAATTTTTCCAACACTTTATCTTCAAAAGAATCCAACGGAATATTTATAGCGCCAGGAATAGCACCAACAAAAAATTCAGATGCATCTCTAACATCAATTATCACTACACCTTTTTTATTATAGATTTTTTTCAACTCAACGGCAGTTATCATCTTCATAACAATTCCCCCTTTTTATAATTTTAACACAATATAATTTATCAAAATACAGTAACAAGTCAACCACAAGTCCATTCAAAATAAATTACAAAATTAAAATTCTAAACTTTTAAAGTTTATAAAATAATTATCTATTATTTCCTTGAATTAAATCTTTACATAATATATTTTATAAAAAAATAGAGGATTTAAAATGTTAGAAAAAATTAAAAATGACAAGTATCTAAAAAATGCTGTTATACTACTATCAGCATTAACAATAATAAGACTTATAATCTCAGCATTTGTAGGATTAGACGGTGGACCGGCTTACTACGCAATGTGGTCGACAAGGCTAGAATTATCATATTTCGACCATCCTCTAATGAGTTCAACCTTAGTTAGATTATCCACTGAAATCTTCGGCTGGAATAGCTTCGCAATTAAATTCCCTGGAATTATGTGTTACCTAATAACATCTATATTCCTGTATAAAACAGTTAAAGAATTAAATGGATCATCTAAAGGTGCTTTCTATGCAACTGCAATCTTTAACTTCATTCCATGGATTGCAAGTTCATTTGGAATAAAAGCGCTTACTCCAGATATACCATTCCTAATGTTCTATCTAATGTCATTCTACTATTTTGTTAAACTACACAAAACATTAAATCCTAAATATTTCTACATAATAGGTGTTATAGCTGCACTTGGTATTATGTCAAAATACAAAATGGTATTCGTATACCCAGCCTTATTATTAGCAATGATATTTGAGAAAAAATTACACCCTCTATGGAAAAGAAAAGAATTATATATCAGTGCATTCATTGGTCTGTTAGGAACTATTCCTATTTTAATTTACAACTTCAACCATGATTTTGCTTCATTCCAATATCACCTAGTACAAAGACAAGGTCACATAACTTTCGTACCAATGGACTTTATAGAATTTCTTGGAAACCAAATAGCTATTATGGGAATATTCGTTCCAATAATGTTATTCGCATACTTTTTCAAACAAAGAAAAACTGAAACTGGAAAATTAATATTTTATTTCATAGCTCCAGCAGTATTCATATTCTCATTCACAAATATATTCTTTGGTAAATCAATGCAAAACTGGTGGGCATCAGTTTACCTAATATTACTATGTCTTTACGGTACTAAAGAACAATTCGGAAAATTCGATAAGTTTGTATTAAGATTTACAGTGTTTGTAACAATAGTAGGTACTACTTTCTACCTACATCCATTTGGAGTAAAACTAAAACAATCTTCAAACTTCTTAGATCACCACTTATTCGATAACGCTGCAGAAGACTTATCAGATATAATAAAATCATATGAAGAACAAAACAAACCTGTATATATTGGAACTCCAAGATACAGAACAACTGCTATGTTGAACGTTTATATGCCAGAACAAAAAATCTACTCTATGGATTATAGAAAAGGTGATCAATTCCAACTATGGTATCCATCACAAGAACTAATTGGTAAAAACGTAATTTACTTCAGAGGAGGATCTCAATTAAAACAAACTCCTGAGAAAATATTTAAATATGATAACGTAAAATTAATAAAGAAAACTACTCATGTTTATAACTCAAAATTCCAAAGAGATTTCTACTTTTACGAAATAGAAAACTACCAAGGTCTAAAATAAAATGAAAAGATTTTTAAAATTCATGATTGTCGGTGGAACTGGCACAATAATAAACCTAATTATATTTATAATCTTCAATAATTATATAGGTCTACATTATATGCTAAGCTCCACTCTATCATTTATAGTAGCAGCAACATCAAACTATATCTTCAACAAACTATGGGTATTCTCTGATCGTGGATACGAGCATTCAAAAAAACTTTACCTAAAATTCATGGCTATATCAACAGCCTCTCTAAGTATAAACTTACTAGCACTATTTATAGCAAACCACTATATAATACCTAGCCTAATACATATTAAAATTGTAGATTTTATAATTTTATTTACAGCCGATATACTTAACGTAAAAACTATCTCTAAAATAGTAGAGTTATACGCTCAAGTATTCGGAATAGGAGTTGCTATGTTATTCAACTTCTTCGGAAATAATTTAATAACGTTTAAGGAAAAATTAAGTTAGTTACCTAACATACTTCTAAATTTCTTTCTAGAAAAACCCATAACGAAAACTTTTAATAAAGCTTCTATAAAGATCTTCTTACTCATCTTAGATTGACCAACACGTCTATCTTCAAAAACAATAGGAGTTTCTTTTATCTTAAGCTTACCTAAAGCACAACGCCATTTCATTTCTATTTGAAAACAATATCCATTAGAAACAATAGATTTTAAATTAATCTTACCAAGAGCTTTTTTAGAATAACAGTTATATCCACCTGTCAAATCTCTAACTCTAGTTAGCAATAAAGTTCTAGCATATATAGAACCTCCAAGAGAAATCATACGTCTAATCAAACCCCAATTTTTAACAGCACCACCTTTTACATATCTACTGCCAATAACTAAGTCATTAGTTTTAATATCTTCTAACATAGTCTTAATATATTTAGGATCATGAGAAAAGTCAGCATCTTGAGAAATAAACACTTCATATCCTTTTTCTAATCCCCATTCGAAACCTTGAATATAAGCAGTACCTAAACCAAGCTTCCCTGCTCTATGCATAACATGAAGCCTACCATTATATTTATTAGATGCGATAAGTTCATCAACAACTTCACCAGTTCCATCTTTTGAATTATCATCAACGATTAAAATATCAATATCCAAACCTAAATCAAAATCAGCTTGAATAATTTCTCTAATATTTCCTAATTCATTATAAGTAGGTATTACAACTAAATTCTTTCCCATGAACTTTCTCCAATAATAATTTCTTTATACAGCTGATAGTAAAACCAACTCCAAACAATGTCAATCTATTTTTAATAGAAATTATTAATTAAAATCCCAAGAAAATAAAAAAAATCCCCGAAAAAATCCGAGAACATAAGAATGGCGGAGAGGGTGGGATTCGAACCCACGGTAGGTTGCCCTACGCCGGTTTTCAAGTCCCATGGAAATAAAAAACTTACAACAAACAAGAACAAACAATAATAATAAAATCAAAGACTTACAAAATTATTATTTATTCTCCATATTTACTATTTTTTCTCATTTATTAGCTCTACTGTCCCACCAGTGTCCCATTAAATTATATTTTATTTTTTAGAACCAATCTTTTCTTCATTGAATTTCTTTTCAATTTTCACTTCAATATCTCTCAAAACTCCAAATATAAGAAATAGTAGACCAACAATCATTGGTAAAAAATTATCAATAATTAATGAATTTGGCACAAATAAATTTAACATACCTATTCCCAAAAATATTATTCCTAATATATAACTAATCATTTTCATCTCCTTATCTTATTATATTATCCCAATTATCTTTTATTAAGCTTGATAACTTATATAAATTTAATATTGATAAATAAGCCTCACTTTCAGATATTATTGTTTCTTCTCCATGAGCTGCATTATCTCTAAACTTTTTTATATAAAATGATAATGCCTCATACATATCTTGAATATTCTTATCAGTTCTTCCTAATGTACAGTCTCTTATTTCTTTTAATTTCCCAGTGTTGGAATATATTTCAATAGCACGATTTAACTTTTCAGTTTTAGTTTTTTTACTAGCTATTGCCAACAATATAGCTTCAGATGCGGAACCTGTCATTACACAACTTGCTGTATAAAAATTTTGTTCATAAGTATTTATAGCCTCTAAAGATCTTTGATAAAATGCATTACCAAATAATTCCTTAAATTCACCAAATATTTTAGAAAATTTTGAAGTAGTTATAAATAAAATATCATCTTTATTTTCAAACCACTTTTTACCCATAGATGTTAACGAATATCCATGATTTAATGTATTTGAATTAACACTCTGATAACTTGAAACTATAGATGTCTCATTAGGTCTTAAAATACCCTTATTTGTTAATAACCATAATGCGTCTAAAAATTGAGGATATAAAAATTTTAATTCCCTATATTGGGTAGCTGGTGATTGTGATAATGTAATCCCATTATTATTACAGTACCATTTAACTAAATATGGCAACCATAAATCAAATCCACAATTCCTATTTGTAGATATATTTATTACACCACTTTGTATCATCTCTATAATAAAATCAACACACTCATCTATAGATAATTTTTCTTTTACGTCATGCACATTTACCATAATCTAAACCCTTATTAGTTAATATAAAAAGACTACTCTTGTATTCTTAAAAAAACAAGGAGATTATTTTCTTCTTTAGAATTTTTATTAAAAAATCATAACACTTGATAAATACTAAAATTCATCTGGATCCAAATTGGTTAATAAATTAAATCTCGTTACTATACCAGATTTATACCTCAATTTATTAGAACTCAGTACAGCATATCTTACTTTATTAGAATTCAACATTCCCAAAATAAAATCACAAGCTTCTTTAGGAAGAAATAAGTTAATTCTAATACAATCCTTCATATCATCTATAAGACCTATAAAACTCCTCTCTTTATCTTCGTTTAAATCATACCTTGAATAAATCTTAAGTTCTATATCCTTAGCTTCTGAAATTTTCAATCTATCTGGTAATTCTCCAATCTTCCCTTTCAAAATTATTGAAAGTCTTTGGTAATAAGATATAAACTCCCAATCATTATTACGATAAATTCCTTGATTAGTTCCAAATCCATAATAAGCTTCCCAATCATCTACCTCGAAAAACCAACTAAACCATTCATCTTTTATTTTTCTCTCTTTAGGCATATCTACAACCCCTTAATATTAAAGAGAAACAAATCTCAAATACTAAAAAGAAGAAAGAGTTTTCCATAAGAAAAACTCAGATTCAAATTTAATGACAAGTAATATACATTTCTTCTATAATATCATTACCCATAATATCTTGCATACCTCTAACATCGTCAGTTCTATAACCTTTAGGACAAAGTATTTCAGCCTGTTGTTTGCAAGCATTTGCATTACTAGACATTTCACAATTTATCTTATACTGAGCTGGAGTACCACTGTTCAATTTCAAAACAGTAGGTGCACAAGCCGTCAAAGATAAAATTAAAGATATCATTAATATATTTTTATTCATAATTAAACTCCTTTCTATTAAAAAAGTCTACTAAGTAATAGTAGACTGGGAGTTCGTAACTGCGTAAAGACAGTGCCGGTATTTAGTGCAAGCACCTGGACATTCCCTAACCTCCCAGTCTGATAAAGACTAGAAAGGCAGGTTTTTGATTTCGGTCTGACCCTAAGGTTCTGCATTCAGACCGCTTTACGAGAGGCTACGAAACCCCAATCGAATAATACTACTCGACATAAAAATAGTGTACCATCGGTACACTATTTAATCAAGCGTTTTATTTCTTTTATTACCATTCAGGAAGATTGAACAATCTTCCACTATCTCCACTTTCATCCAAAGTCTTTACAATATGAAAAATAGATGACAAATCTTCTATTTCATCCCCATTTAATTTTTTATTAGGAATATCTGAAGATATTGATGATATTATTATTTGTATATTATATTCATTACAATACCTAATTATTAAATCTAATATTTTTTCCTTTTTTCTAGGTTCCAAAGTTTCAAACAAACCATCTAAATAAGTAAAATGTAAAAACTTATAATCTTTATAGTGTCTTAAAATGGATAAAACAAAAGCTATACATAAAATTTTTCCATAAGTATTACCATCATCTTCAGATGTATTTTTACCATCTTTTGTTATAAACTTTGCAGAAAAACTAGGATTACCCGTATCTGCAGGCTTCATAGAAATAATAGCATTCTTATCCAAAACCTCAGAAACAATTTCTGAAAAAATCGTTCTAATTTTTGTATACTCTTCATTATTAGTATCTCTTTTTATATCTTCAATAAGAGAGTTTCTTACTGATATTAAACCATCTTTTTCCCTTTCCAAAATTCCAAGCTTTATAATATTTTCCTTTAATTCATTTAAGCTTATTAATTCCATTTTTTTATCAGATAAAAAGCCTTGTAATTTTTTATACTTATTTATAATATCCTTAGAATTTAAAATATTTATATATCTAGTTTTTTCATCATCTAATTCTTTTAACTTGTTTTCAACGACCCCCAACTCCTCTTCTGAATTTTTTAATTCGATCTTAAGCTGTTTATTTCTTTCCATCGTAATAGATTTATTAAAAGCTAATAATTCTTCATATGATTTTCTAATCTGACTACTAAAACAAATACCACTCTCCATAAAAAGACTCTCAGCATTTTTTAATGAAAACTTTGTTTTTGAGCTAGAGATAGATTTTTTTAAATCATAAATTTTATTTGTTATAACATATCTCTTTCTAGAAAATTCTAAAATATTTTTTTCTATATTTTCTATAAGATCTGTATTAACTTCTTTTTCCAAATTATAAAACTTAAGATTATCAAGTTCTTCTTCCTTTTTAGATATATCCTTTTCTAAATATAAAATTTTTCCCTGCACTACATCAATATCATCCTCATTTATTAATGTTTTTAATCCCCTTATTTTACTATTAATATTTTCTATATTCTCATTTTCATCATAAATATTTAATAAAATATTATGGTTAAATCCTAACAAAGATAATAAATGAGGCTTCCATTCTTTATCTAAAATATTAGTATCCATTTTAAATGGGTTTTCAAAATTATTTTGAAGCCTTATAAGATAACCTAATGTTTTCCTATAAGAAAAATCATTTAATGATTGAACATTCAAAAAGCCTCTAATTATACTCTTAGCATTATCAATTGATATTTTATAATGATCAAACTCTCTTTCTTCCAAGTTTATAAAATATTGATGTTTAGTATCTGATCTTTTTATACTTATTTTAGACTGATTTTCTACTCCTCTTATTATTGTAACATACTCACCATCACCTACCTTCAATTCTAATGCAAATATAAGCTCCTCAAATACATCTTTATGCTCTATAAGAAAAATATTATTTTTATTAAGTTTTTTCAAAAAACAAAAATCTAAAAGTTTTGCAAAAGTTGTCTTTCCTAAATTATGGCTATCTCTTTCTTTATTTAAAAAATCTTTAATATTAGCTAAAACAAGATTTAACCCATCTTCAAAAAAAAGATCTTCAAAAACATCTGGTTTATTACAATATAATTTTGATAATCTCATTATTCCCCCACATACTCAATATTATCACCATTCACTCTATATTCAATTAGACCTAATAAAAATAAAAAGCCCAAACTCTCTATAAAAAGAATCTCACCAACAGTTCCATATTCTTTTTTAATTTTTTCTTTTATTTCATCCAATTCTAAAATCCTAACTTGTCTCAACTTCTTTAATATAAACAAGCTAATTGATAATAAATTTTTATCTGGATTCATATGTTTATTAGGTAAAAGCATTTTCTTTATTTTTTCCCTATATCACAATGATAATACATATAATATACAAAAGTTTTTGTTAATAATTTATTACTACTAAAAACATTATCTCTTTCAAAGAAGTAATCTAAAATAGCTTCAAAAACCAAATCAAAAGATTTAGAAGAGGATAACATAGCCACTTTAGTATCTATACCATCAATAACATCATTATATAATTTTTGTTCCTCAGGACCTTCTAAAAAATTTTTTATTTTATAAAAATTATGAAGATATTTCTCTTTTATTTTATCTGAATAATATTCAGATAAATTATTTATTTTATTTTTTTCATCAAATTTAATTCTTTCCCCAATTACAGGTATCAATTTATCAGAACTAAATTCTTTTTTAAAACCTATTAAAAGATCTTTTAAATCAGAAAAATCTATCTTTAAATTATCAAACGGTCTAATAAATTCAATTTTATCTTGAATTTTAGGAAATTCAAAAAGCCAATCATCCATCTCTTCCGTTCCAAATAAATGAATATTAGACTCACTAATACCAACTTTATTTGAAATATATTTTTTAATATCCATTTCAGATATACTAGATAAGCGCCTATTTGCAAATAAAAAGTAATGATCTAATTTTTTAGCATCATATAATTTTTTAATACGAATTATTTCTTTATTTATAATTGATGAATTATTCTTAAAAAAGTCATTATCTGAAAAAGTAGAATTTTTATTAATAGTATGCTTAGCCTGAATTACCATCTTTCCACTCATTGTACTCTTACTACTAGGATATAATTCAGAAACACCTTCAAAAAAAGCATCTCTACCACCATCTTTTCCTTTTGAGAATTTTTTAACACCAGGACCTAAAAGGTTATAACATATGTTATATACAATATCTTCAAAAACACCATCATCATATTCAGAATACAATATCTTCTGACTCATAAGTCCCTCCTACACTAAAAACTAAACCTTCTATTTTTCATAAAAATAATATAACATATATAAACATCCTTTTAAAGAATTTTATGAACCTTTTTTTAACCTAAAATCTCCCAAAATGCTCGCATGTCCATCTCTTTCAACAAAAACCTTTTTAAATATCTCAATTTGATCCTCTATTCCAAAATATGTCTTATTCTCATAACATACTTCACCAATATACATTTCCCATTCTTCCCAACCAATTTTATGCTGATTATCAAACACTAATCTAGCTAAGTCTAACTCTGCTTTCGAAGCCTTTATTAAATTATCCCACTTCAAAAATCCAACCATACAAGCTATAATATGTTGAGCCTTCATCAAAGTAAAATTCTCTTCATCTATATCATAAGATAAAACAACTGTATCTATATCAAAATATTTTGGAGTGTATTCATACAAAACTCCACTAGCAACCTCATCAAAATAAGGTTTTTTGGTTTCAAAATCTTTGTAAAGTTTCTTAGCTTGAAGTTTGAAATATTGAATATTTGCATTTGTCATAATAACATAATCCTTATAATTTATTTAAGCTTATTATCCATATATTTTGCGTTCGTAACCTATTTTTAGATAATAATCTTAAATCAGGTTATATTATTTTATGTTGGTTGATAAAAGTATCTTTACACGAACGAGTAAGCTAACCAACTAGCGATGAAAATATTATATTACATAGCATATTTTTAAGCAAGGTTAAAGTTGTATCATCGTCCCGACTCAAGCTTTTTTATTTTTCTAAAAAGTAGTACTGCTATATAAAAAACCAACTACTTTTTTATCGAAAAACTAAAAAAGAAAATTAACTTAATGATAAATTTCATTACAAGTTACAAGTCTGGAAAAATCAACTTTTTTTCCTTTAAAATCAAGCTCTTTCATTAGATAAATAATCAATTTATCTGAGTAAACTTCCTTAGCAAAAATCTCGCGCGCGTACATACGCCTGCGTATATGTGTCGGAAAACTATCTATTTTTTTACATCCAAAAAAAGAATTATACCTAATAATATCTTGAATATCCTTTAGCTTTTTATCAAACATCTCAAGAGAAATATCTCTTATATTTAAAATAATATGAGTATGATACATATCATATCTTCCCTTTTCTATAACTATAAAAAATCGTAAAGAATTTTTTATCCAATGCCTTCCAAGTACTCTACGATTTAAAACCCTCATTATCCATCTTACTTCTTCTTTTAAAAATTCCTCACTCTTAACTTCATTATAATACCTAATTGTTAAAAATACTATTTTACCATTATCAAAATCTATAATATCCTTTAACCAACGATTAATCACTGCATAATTATTACTAACTTGCATAACACATATCCTTCTAATTTTAGATTAAACAACTTATATAAAAACCAAGCCAATCCTTTTCTAAGCTAATATATAAATCTATGTAATAAGATCACCGGTGATAAATATGTTTAAATTTTATTTCCATTCGGAATTATTTCGATAAATTTTTAGAGAACTGTTCTCTAAGTACCCTTTTAGCACTTTCAGTTAAATTCTTTTTTTGATAGGGATTTTTACCGAAACGAAATTCATGCAATGAACAACCTTTAACAGGACAAAGTTGCACTTCTTTAGAGCTATTAAAACAACAGTCTAAGCACTTCACTCTAATTGCTTTAAGAGGCGTATTTTTTTTCTTCTTCATAATTACACCTCTAAGCTCTTTTTATCAATCCATTGAAAAAAAGCATCAACATCTATAAGAATCTTTTTACCAATTCTTTTAAGAACTTTTTGTTCATCCATACCATTTAATTTAGAATTAAAAATATAACCTCTTATTGATCCATGTGAAAAAGCCGGAAAACTTTCCACAAATTGTTTTACAGTCATCAGACTTGATACTGTGATTTGATTATTTTTCATAACAATCCTCTCTTTTTTTTAAATAAGAATTAATTTTCCTATTTACTAAAAAGAGTAAAACACGAATTAATGTTTAATTCATTAACTCTCTTTCCCTAAATTTTGGGAAAATCTAGCATAATTTTTTTTATAATAATTATATGCATTTAAAAATAATTTAGAATTACGATCTAATCTAAAAAATTTATGCATTAAAAATATATATTCTTTAAAGAATACTTCATTATTCTTAGACTCTCTTAAATTAGGTTTTCTATCAGATAATAAAATATAAATAGAAATAAGAATATCCAAAAAACCTTCTTTAGAAACTCTATTAATCTTAATCTTTGACGGGTATTTCTTTTCAGCCCTTCTACAAACCTCTTCCCAATACTTAATATCATTCTCAATTTTAGTTGATATAAACTGCATTCTATCTTTCCTTAAACGGAAATGAGAATTCCTAATTAAATCTATATCCATAGAATTCAAATTAGAAATTTTATCATTAAGATTTTTAAAAGCATTTTCTAACTGTTTTATTTTTCTAGCAGGTTCCTTTTCTTCAAAGTCTTCCTGATTATAATAATCTCTAAAGACATAAGAATTCAAACCTCTCAAAATATTCAAATATGCTAAATTAATATCTATTTTACCCTCATTTAAAGTTATTTTCTTAAGTAAATTTAAACATTCCCCTTCTATACTTTTCAACTCTACATTTGGTAAAGAATTCTTTAATTCATAAACTTCATATTCCAAATCTTCTTTAGAAAAATTCTTATATTTTAAATGAGTAAAACAAAACTGCTGTAGATCCATTATCTATCCCCAAACATTTTTTGATTCATTCTTTCAACAACAGAGCTTGTATGACTTTCAGATAAATGAGAATATCTCTTAACCATTTGCAATGTCTTATGACCTAATATCTCTGCAATTTCAGATGGAGTAGCTCCATTCATAGCCAAATAACTTGCTGCAGTATGCCTTAAATCATGAAATCTAAAATTCTTAATATCAGCTTTCTTTAAAGAAGTTTCCCAACTATCCCTAATTTGAATAGGAACCTTTTTATCTTTAATAGATGGAAAAACTAAATTACTCTCATAATCTCGCTTATTATAAAGATCTTTTACCATCTCTAAAGCCTTACCCTTTAAAGGAAGAACTCTTTTCTCTCCATTCTTTGTCTCAAATAAAACAATCTTATTCCCCTTAATATCTACATTACTCCATTCTAAATTCAATATCTCACCTTGCCTAGCCCCAGTAGATAGAGCAATCATAACAATTACTTCTAAATAGGGACTCTTACTCTGAGAAACAACTTCTAATAGTCTTACCCTCTCATCATCTGAAAGATATCTGACAACACCTTTAGGCTCTTCTAAATTAGATATTTTATTAAATGGATTACTCTCCAATAAATTCCACTCATTAACAGCTATACTAAAACAATGACTCAAAGCTGAAGTATATCTATTAACCGTTGAAAAAGATCTCTTCTCTCCATTCTTTTTAGGTATATCCAACAGCTTTTGTCTAGCTTTAACAAGAGCTGAAGAATTCAGTTCTAACAACAACACATAACCTATAGTCTTTTTCCACCATTCTAACTTAGCTTTAACATCTTCCAACCTCTTAGGTTTATTAACAAGATATTCATCAATATACTTATCTATAAGCTGAGATAGATTAAACTTTTTAGCATTAGAATGAGAAAAATATTTTCCCCTTCTTATATCAGCCTCTGTTTGCTGAGCCCATAACCTAGCATCTGTAAGTCTTTCAAAACTAGCCGTTTCTTGAGGCTTCCCTTTTATTCTTATACGAACTCTATATGAAAACTTATTATTTCCCAATGGTCTCTTTTCTATCGTCGCCATAATCTACTCCCAAATTTTCTTATGTGTTATTTCTAAAATTTCATATTTTTTTATCTTTAAACCATTTTTAATATCATCAAAAAAAACTACATTAAAATTAGACTCTAACTCATTTAATTTAGTATCATAAATTTTTGAAACATAATATTTATCTCCAAAGTAAACCAATATTTCTTTTTTATCACCAATCTCCTCTAATACAGAATATTTTTTTTGAAGATAAGTAGGTTGAAGAATAAATATGATTAAAGAAAAGAATATAAATTTTGAAAACTTTTCTTCTTTTATATTTTCTAAAAATGAATTTAAATAAATTGCTATTGTATAACCTATACTAAGATTTCCTAAAATTTCATTTTTCAAAAAAACTCCTAACAAAATAATAAAAATAGGACTTAATAAAATTAAATAACTCCAAAAAACACTTTTAAACATATTTGAGAGTTTTAAAGAAAATAAATATAAGAAATAAACTAAAAAAATTATTATAAAACTTTTTCCCAATATAAGTAAACAATCATTATATGTTATTTTTATTAAATAAAAAGGTATATCAAATTTAACAATAATATTTTGCCTATAATGAATATATGTCTTTAAATAGACTATTCCTAAAATAAATAAAGGTAAAATAACACCTAGATAATTAGAATTTAGTATTCTTTTCATCTTTTCTTCCATAACGACTCCTAAATATTTTTAAAAAGGGATTTCCTCAATATCATCATCAATAGACTCAACTTCAATAAATTTCATAAAGTTAATATTATTATCTTTCATAAACTTAAATTCCTTACCCATAACTCCCTTGTATGGATTTCCAATAATTCCATTAAAAAACAACTCATATTCCAACAACCAATAAGAATTTTCAAAGTTCATATATTCTATAACATCATCATCATTCTTATTTTGAATAGAAGATCTATAATATTTTTTTAATACATCTATATCCCGACTCTTATTATCGGATTTAAAATAATAAAATATCATCAATAATGATAAACAGTCCTTCATTTTAAATTTATTATTTTTATAAAAATTATCTGAGTTAATCCAAAAATCATATTTAATAGATAAATATAAACACCAAACAAAAACATCTATCTGTTGTTTCTCAACACTAGAAATAATAAGCTTATCTATATATAAATTCATAGATATATCATGAACCCCAAATTTTTCAAAAAAAACATCTAACAAGGATATCAAATATGGATACTTAAATATCATTTGTATTAAGCTTTTTAATATAAAATTATATTTTTGATCATCCATATCTTCTACAGTATTTAAAAGAGTTTTCATTCCAAACTTATATACTTTACCAAAATTTAAAACGGAATGTTTATGTAATAAATCTATAAATAACTTTATAGATGTCTCCTCATCTTTCAAATCAAAATTTTTAATATCATAAATCCAATTTTCATAAAAAGTATTAGGAATACTTTCTACAGAGAATTTAAAGTCATTTAAAGATAATTTATATTTATATAATTCTCTCCTTAAAATATTTCTAAATTTTTCAACTTCCAAATCATCTTTAGCATAAAAAACATAATCATCAATAAACCTATAATAATTTTCAAATTCATCTCTTAGAACACTATCTATCTTGGAGAGTAAAATATCTGCTATCACATAAGAAGTATCTGGTCCTATAGGAATTCCGTAACTTTCTCTACTATCTAAATTCATAATAGTATTTTCTAACTTATTATTAAATAATTCAGTATTATTTCTATGTTTTTTAGCTTCACTTTTTCCTAAAATAGCCCAGGATATAGAGTGTGAATAAATTGAATCATAAAATTTAGTTATATCAAATTTAACTTTATATTTAGAAAATAATTTATAATCTAAATCAAAATCTTCTTCAAAATATTTATAAGAAGACATATCAAACAATCTACCATCTTTTTTCATAGACACTAAATTAGGATTAACTTCACCAGTCCCCATATATTCCCAATTCTTTTTAAAATACTCATACAAGTCACTTTCCCAATAAAAAGATATACAATTCACCAAATCAAAATATGCTAAAAAATTAGGTATTTTAAGACCTCTAACTTCATTTTTATCTCTAGTTAAAGGAAAATAAAGAGATAAAGTAGAGTTATTTTTCAATAAAGATATATAATTTTCAAAATCTATTTTCCTATAGTAAACATTTCCAAAATTCTCAGAGTTGAAACAAGGAGGTAAATGTTCTGGAAATAAACCATATTTCAATAGTCTTGAAGCTAAATCATGTCTATTAGAAACATATCTAATATTATTATTATAAGAACTCATAAAAACCAACCTTTCCATTTTCTTAATTAAACTCTATAACTATCCTCCACAAAAGTCAACACTGGAGAAAAAACCGATGAATAAAACCCTAAAACATTATACTATTCAAGACATTCATAAACAAATATGAAATTCATGGGACAATTACGGGACAAATATCTTAACAAACACCAGAGACAAACAAGGAGTTTATTACTACTCATTCTTCTTATTTATTGCAGTTTTTTATTTTCAACTGTCCCACGAGTGTCCCAGAGACATAAAAAAAGAGCTTAAAGAAAATTCTCAATCTTCCTTAAACCCTTGTAAAATAATGGCGGAGAGGGTGGGATTCGAACCCACGGTAGGTTGCCCTACGCCGGTTTTCAAGACCGGTACATTCGACCACTCTGTCACCTCTCCATTCCAACAATGTAATCAAAACTAAACTCATTAATTTTGATAAGACTGATAATACATATAAAAAAATTAAAATCAAGTTTTTTTTTAACAATTTTTCAAAAAAACAAAAAATAGCTAATAAAAGACTAATCACACCAATTTTTCAACTTCCTACCTCCATTATAAGAAACTGCTAAATCAGTCTTCAGCATCTCTCCAGCAACATTCACAACATCATTTCCTAAAAACTCTCCATCAGAAAAATAAACATTAGCATCAATCCTATTGCCATACTTATCCTTCTTTACCCCATTTATAAAAAATTTCTTACCCTGCTTCTCCGCAGATAATAAAATCCCCTTCATAAATTTAGTAGCCTCTCTTGCCAACACCTTTTCATCATCGCACCTAGCGTTACCACCCTTCTCAGGAGTATCAATCCCAATAAGCCTAATATTAATTTTCTCAGACAAAGTATTAGTATAATAAATCTCCACAAACAAAGTATCACCATCCACCACATCAAGCACATCTATATGATAAACATTTTTAGATACATCATTATACTTCCCCTTCTTAGCAACAGCCTCAAAAGAGAATAAACAAAAACAAATAAATAGAACTAAACAATTTCTACCCATAATAAACCTCTCCCACAACAACACAACCTCAGATAAACCAAAATTATAATAACACTACTTTTGATTGCATTCAAGACGAAACTATTCTTAAAGAAAAAGCTTTGACATTATCGTATTAAAAAGCTAAACTCACAACATTATGGAGAAAAAATATTTAACATTAATAGACGGTTCTGGATATATATTCCGCGCCTATTTCGCAATCAAAAGACTAGAAGGCGTAAACGCAATTTTCGGCTTCTGCTCTATGCTACTAAAAGTACTTGAAGAAAAAGTAAATCACAACGATACTGGCCACATAGAAAACGAAAAAATCATAATAGTTTTCGATGCCGCTAGAAAAAACTGGCGTAACGAAGTATATGATCAATACAAAGCAAATCGTACTGATTTACCAGATGATCTAAAACCTCAATTCAAACCAATCAAAGAGTGTGCTGAAGCCTTCGGTCTACCAACAATAGAAATGGAAGGATACGAAGCTGACGACATCATAGCAACATACGCTGAGCAAGCTAAAAACAATGGTTACATAACAAGAATTATCTCATCAGATAAAGACCTTATGCAATTAGTAGAAGATAATAGCGTCTACATGTACGACTCTATGAAAGATAAAAAAGTTGATGAAGCAGCTGTTTTTGAAAAATTCGGAGTATCACCTAAGCAAGTTCCTGACGCACAAGCTCTTATAGGAGATAGCTCAGATAATATTCCAGGAGTTCCAAACATTGGTCCCAAAAAAGCTGCAAAGCTTATACAAGAATTCGGCTCTATAGAAAATATGATTTCTAACATAGAAGGTATAGATAATGCCAAAACAAAAGAAACTGTAAAGGACAATATAGATAATGCTGAAGTTTCTAAAAAGCTTGCAACACTTATAAGAGACATAGATCTAGAAACTCACATCAACGATGTTCCTCACGCAGTTATAAACGCAACAGGACTAAAGAAAATCATTGAAACTTTTAACTTCAGAGAACTTGAAAGAAGATTTGAAAACACTATTAAAAAGTTCCAAGACACTTACGGAAACGAAGGTTTCGATAATAAAGATGTTGAACTAAACGTTCCTGAAGAAATAACAATCTTCAAAAAAGAAAAACCTCAACAAGGTGATTTATTTTAAAAAGAAAGGAGTTAATTAAAACTCCTTTTTTATTTTACACTGATTATTTTTTACAAGATTTTTTAACAGCTCTTTTACATTGTCTCTTTTCTTTTCCAGACATGCTATTACAACCTTTTTCAGCATAACCATCAGCAATACATTTCTTCTTCAACTCTCTCTTATAAGAACCTCTAGGATTTCCTGCTTTATCAAATTTCTTAACAGCATCAACTTCACCATCCTTATAAGTAGTAACTGTTTTTCCTTTTGAATTATTCTCTGTTTTTTCAATATAATCTTTACAATCTACATCCCCAATTTCACAATCATAAGAAGATAATCTATCACCTTTATGTCTAATAGACTCAACAACTTCACCTTCTTCTGTTATAACTCTAATAAGCCCTTCTTTATCTTCCTCTTTCTCAAAAGAAATACCATCACCATAAGTACCTTTAGTATCTATAAGCTCTTTACCACCTGATAATTTTTCTTTATAAAAATAATCACCATCAGAATCTCTTAAATAATGTTTAGTCTTATCTTTATATTCAACTTCTCTAACATTTTCAGATTTAAATTCTTCACCTGAGTAATTCTTTTGATATTTAACTTTCTTTTGCCACTTATTATC
This sequence comes from Alphaproteobacteria bacterium, assembly GCA_025210155.1. Classification (NCBI taxonomy): domain Bacteria; kingdom Pseudomonadati; phylum Pseudomonadota; class Alphaproteobacteria; species Alphaproteobacteria bacterium. The sequence continues at coordinate 70,093 of JAOASE010000011.1, forward strand.
TTTACCTCTGATAATTCTAGTAACTTCACCATCTTCAGAAATAGTTTCTTTTGAAAACCCACCTTTTTCTAAATTTTCAAATCTAACCTTACTACCATTTCTCTTATCATACTCAGACTCAATTAATTTATTATCAGAATCTGTAGTTCTATAACCTCTTGTACCTGTTTTAGTAACAGTCTCAACATTACCATCTTCATCTTTTTTAACTTTAGTATTTCTATGACTACCGTCTTTAGAATATCTATTTTCAGATTCAATAGTTCCCTCTAGTTTTTCACCAGAATAAACAGCCTTTTTAATATCAAGACCGTCATGAGTTTTCCCATCAACTTCCTCTAAAACTTGAATTGCAACTTTTTCATTCTTATTAGTCTTTTTCTTTTCATCATCATTTCCATCTGCATAAGCATTTGAAGTAACTAAAAAACCTGCCAATAATAATAAAGATATTTTATTCATAATCCTTCTCCATAAAATAATTACGTATGAAAATATGATACCACAAAAATATAACCAATACAAACAAATAAAAAAGAGGTTAAATTAAAACCTCTCTTTCATAAATATCTTTGATAAAGCTTATTTTTTCATTGGAACTTTCATAGCAGACAATTCACAAGAAACACAAAGTTCTCCGTCCACTTCACCCCAACATTTAAACTTACTCATAGGACCTTTTTCTGTTATGATTTCAACATGTAATTTCAACACATCACCAGGAACAACTTGTCTTTTAAACTTAGCTTTGTCAGTTCCTGCTAGTAAAATTAATGTATCATCTGGATTTTCCATAACATCTTTTCCAACACAAACTGCAGTTTGAGCCAAGGCTTCTAACATAAGAAAGCCAGGAAAAGTAGCTCTACCAGGAAAATGTCCATTAAAAACTTCTTCATTAGCTGTAACACATTTAGTACCAGTAGCACTCACACCTCTTTCTGTAATTTCCACTTTATCTATTAATAAAAATGGATATCTGTGAGGTACTAGCTTTTTAATTCCTTCAATATCATATTTTACAGTAGTCATAATAAACCCTTTTTCTACTTTTTTGTATTCTTAACTATGCATTATTATATATTTTAAAAAGCATATTGCAAGAATTATTTTTTTCTTTTAATTAAACCTCTCAAAGCGGCTGTTTGTCTCAAATAATCTCTTTTATTTGTCGCAGGAAGCCCCCAAACACTAGAGCCTGAAGAAACGTTTCCTATCACACCAGACATACCACCAATATTAGCACCATCTTCTATCTTAAGATGCCCAGATATAGCCGTATTTCCACCGACAAGAACAAATGAACCCATCTCAACAGAACCTGCAATACAACAACCTCCAGCTAAAATAGAATGTTTTCCAATATTAACATTATGAGCAATCTGACATAAATTATCTATTTTAACACCATCTGAAATCTTACTATCTTCAAACACACCTCTATCAATACATGTATTAGCACCAATTTCAACAAAATCACCTAAAATAACAGATCCTGTATGAATAACTCTAACATGCCCTCTAGCATCAGACGCCCAACCAAAACCAACAGTACCTAATCTAGCACCTTCATCTATAACACAATAATTACCTAATATAGAATATCTAATAGTTGCGCCATCTCTAATAATAGATCCATCGCCTATTTCAACACCAGCACCAATAACAACGTTATTTCCTATAACGACGTTCTTACCTATCTTAACATTCTTTTCTATAACTGAAAAATGACCTATAGCAACACTATCTTTTTCAACGAATTCAACAGAAGAATCTACAAAAGATCTTTCTGATATTGATTTTTCAACTAAAGATAAATCTTGAACAAAATGTTCTTGTAACTTAATAAATGATTTTTTAGGACTTTCCGAAATAAATACAGCTATATTTGTATCTTTAAATAAATCTTTATTAGAATCTCTTACAATAATAGCTGAAGCCTTTAATTCCGAAATATAAGCCATATATTTATCTCTAGAAAGCTCTGAAGAAGCTCCCACACCATCAAGATAAACTATATCACCCTCTTTATTATTTCTTAAATCACCTAAAGAAAAAATCTCTACAGAATCACATTTTTGATAAGCTTCAACCGAAGCAATTCTTTTGATATCATCAGAAAACAACTTGTACTTGCCAAGCCCAAAAAATTTATTCATAACTAAAACCTTTCTTGTAAAAAGTTATCTAAATACAACTAATAGCAATATTCTAAACTTTTTTCAAGGTTTTTAATATGAGAGATCATATTTATATCGTATCTTCTACCTAATATATTATCATATCTGTATACAACTTCAAAATCATCTTCACCTATAACAGAAAAAAGCTTTCTAAATATTTCTAATTCAGAATTTATATAGTCTTGATTTTTACAAACGCAACCATCTTTTGAATTAAAGATAATTCTTTCTTCATCTTCAGATCTATAATACTTAGAAATATCTTCCATATCATAAAACATACAGAAGCCTTGAACTTCTTCACCTTTAATATCATTAACTAAATAATCATATCTTGAAGAATAAGAGGCACCATCTCTTCTAAATTCATTAGACAAAGAAGACTCACAACAAGCTTTAGAAACTTCTAAAAGATTTGTATAGCTTTCATTAACTGGTTCTAAAATATCATTTATTAATTCTTCTTTAGACGATAAATCAACCTTTTTATTAGAAGATTTTTCTTCATCTAGAATTTTTTTTAATTCATTCAAATCCTTAACAAATTTACTATCCTTAGAAGCATCAACTGACATAGAAGATCTTCTAGAAACTTTAAATATTGGCTTGTATTTCTTCAAAACTGTTTTAAATTTACTAGTATCAACTTCTTCATAAACTTCTTCTTCAACCTCAGAATTCTTAGAAACTTCAGCATCAGTTACTTCTTCATCTGCTTCAATCTTTCCAGGATTAGCTAATTTATCTAGCTCATCCTCAAGCTGATCCATTCTTTCCAAAGCCATATCCATAGCAGCATCTTTTTCTTCTGCCATATCATCACAATCTTTTTCTTTAATAATAGGAGTCTTTTCAACAGATAGAACTTCCATTCTTTCTTCAACTACAACATTAGCAGTTTCATCAGAAGATTTACCTTCAAAGAACTTATCCATAGCATCACTATCTTCTTCAGACACCTCTTCTATATCATCAGAAATTTCATTAACTTCCACAGCTTCAGTATCTGTCTTTTCTGGAACTTCAGCAACATCTACAGTCTCAACTTCTTCAACCTCAGTTTCTGTTACAGGTTCGTCGAAATCAACACCTGAGTAAGATATACTTACAGGAAAAGTGAACGAAAATAACGCTAAAAATAAAATGTTTCTACTAGTCTTCATAACAAAAAACTCCCCCATTTTTACTAAATTATAGCAAATTCAGAGGGAGCTTTCAACTAAATAAAGTATTTTTTATTTTGTAGCTTTTTTAATTTTAGCTTCTAATTTTGATGGATCTTCCATTTTCAATGTTGAAACTTTTTTATTTAAAGCATCAACAACTTCTTTTGTAAGATCAAAGTCAGAATTAATAACAACGCTATCACTACTTTGAGTTAATACATCAAAACCTTTTTCTTTAGCTAAAGAAACTAAAATTGTATTTAAGTGATCCATTTGAACTTTTTGAATTTCTTGAGAGAAAGAAAGTTGAACAGCTTTAACTTTAACTGCAGTTTCTCTTTCAAATTCCATAACTTCATTTTGGAACGCAAGAACTTTTTCTTTTAAAGCTTCTTGAGATAAAGTTTTAGCTTGAGCTTTTAACTTTTCTTCTTCTTTCTTTAATTCAGCTTTTTTATCTTCAGTTCTTTTTTGTAATTTTTTAAGATACTTATCTTTTTGTTCATTTAAAGCTTTAGTAACTTTAGCATTTTCTTGAACATATTTGATGTTAACAACACCCACTTTAGTACCACTTTCAACAACTCTTTCTTCTAATTTTTTGCTAGGGCTAGTAACTATAGCAAATGTAGAAAGAACTATTGCAAAAGCAGATAAAGATACTGCGATAAGATTTCCGTCCATTAATTTAGATTTTTTCAACATTATTTTCCTCCTAAGTTTTTTGTAATTATAGTCTTTTTATACAAACTTTTCAATCAAAAATTAAAAATTATTTCCGATAGAAAGTCTAAACGTTTCTCTTTCATCATACTCTTCATAATTTTGAGCCCACGCCCAAGTAAGAGCAATAGATCCCATTGGTGAATCCCAGTTAATACCAAGTCCAGCAGCAGTTCTAATTGAATCATCATATTGAGTAGTAGCAGGATCAAATCCAGAAGGCTTACCAATAGCACCATAATCAAAGAACGCCAAACCATTAACTTTATATTCACTTGGAATTCCGATTGGGAATTTAGTTTCTAACGAACCATAAACTCTCCATTCACCACCTTCAGTATAACTACTACCATTTTGTCTAGCACCAACACCTGAAATAGCAAAACCTCTTAAATTAGAACCACCTAAGAAATATCTATAAGATCTTCTTAAATAATTATCTTCTAAAGCCTCTATATAGCCACCATTAATTGATGCCGAAGTTGAAACCCTACCTTTCAAGAAAGTTTTATAATAAGTAGCAGAAACATCTGTCTTAAAATAATTCTCAGTAGACTCTTTTAATGTATAAGAATTAGCTACGCTCAATATATAACCACTTCTATTTCTATACAATAAATCATAATCAGTATCTCTATAAGATAACTTTTGAGAAACAATATATAATTTAGCTTCACCAACATCTTCTGGTTTTAAAGTTGAATCATCAGACAAATCAGATACATCATCCATTTGATATCTAACACTAACACTTTGAGACAAGTGTTTATTATATTTCCAACCTGTATTCAAAGCTAAACCATAAGAATCTTTATCATAACCATAATCTTCTTTATATTTATAGTTATTCATAAACACTGTAAATCCACCAGACATATTCTTATTAAAGAAATATGGATCCGTATAACTAAAACTATAATTATCAGTTAAGCTAGATCTAGATGCAATAGCTGAAACCTTATGACCTTTACCCATAAAATTACTTTCCTTATAAGCCAAATCTATTACCAATCCTTTTAATGAGCTCCAACCTAATGCAAAAGAAATCTCACCAGTATTTCTTTCAACAACTGCAACATCCAAATTAACTTTCTCTGGATTCAAAGTCGGACTAGGAGTTATTGATAAATTATCAAAATATCCTGTTTTAGATAAAGACGATTTAGACATTCTCAATTTAGTTTGAGTTAAAACGTCTTGCTCTCCAATATAAAGTTCATTTCTAATAACAGAATCTCTAGTAACCGTATTACCAAGTATATTAATTTTATCCACAAATATCTTCTTAGCATTTTCTATGTTATAGATAATATCCATAATTGGTTCATCTGCAAATTCAACTTTCTTAACATCTACATTAATTTCTTTAAATATAAACCCTTTTTCTTCCAATGCTAAAGAAAGATTTTTTTCAGTTTTATTTCTATTAGATAAAGAGAACCAAGATCCTTTAGGATTTAAATTTTCTTCTTTAAGTAAACTATATAAATCATAATCTATAACATCAGATGCAATCTTCACATCACCAACTTTATATCTATCACCTTCTTCAATTTCAAAAGTAAGAATAAAAGAACCTTTATCTTCAGAAACATTAACATTTGAAGGAATTACTGTAGCATCCATAAAACCATTATCTCTATAATATTTCTTAATCAAAGCTACGTCTGATTTTGCCCTATCTTCATCAAACACATCATTTCTAGAAAAGAATTTCCACCATTTATATTCTTTAGTTTTTATAGCCGATAAAATATCTTCATCTTTTAAGAACTTATTACCTTTAATAATAATTTTTTCAATCTTTGCTTTTTTACCTTCATCAACTTCAAAAACAACATTATAAAAATTATCTGAAAGCTTAATTTGAACAGGAACTACTTTTGCAGAGAAATACCCCATAGAACTATAAATCTTCAACATAAGATCTACAGCATTAGAAATTTCACTTTTAGAAAATGGTGTCATATCTTTTATTGTTAAATTTTCAAAAAAGATATCATCAGAAACTCCATCATTACCTTCTATATAATATTTTTTAACAATGATAGCTTCTTCAACTTTAACTTTAACTTTTCCAGATTTTTCATTTAAAGAAACATTTTTAAAAAAACCTGTTTTATATAAAATCTTCAAACCTTTATTAAGATCTTTTTTAGAAATATTATCTCCAACTTGGAAAGGTAAAGAAGCTACAATCATACCAGAATTATATTTCTCATTTCCTTCAACTGAAATAGATTTAACAACAACAGCTTTCGCAACAAATGAAATATTCATAGCTACAAATAATAGCGCCACAAATAATAAGTTTTTTTTATTCATAAATATACCCTCTCCTAAATAAAACTAAATTCCAACAATTCTTAATACATCGTTAAACACTGACAACAATAATAATGATAATAGCAAAATAGCACCAACATTCATCATCGCTAATTTCAACTTAACTGGCAAATCTCTTCTTATAAAACTTTCCACAGTAAGTATCAAAATATGTCCACCATCTAAAATAGGTAAAGGCAACAAATTAACCAAACCTAAATTGATAGATATTAAAGCAACTATAGAAATAAATGTAACAAAACCAGCTTCCAAAGATTGTTTTGCAATTCCACCTATAGATATAACACCACCAACATTCTTAGCAGACTCTTTACCTGTCAACAATCTACCGATACCATCAACCATAGCATATGTTAATTCATATAAATCATTTCCTGCTTCAACAACCGCTTCAGTAAAAGTAAAATCTTGAGTATCTATAACTCTAAAATCAGGAACATAACCTAAAAGATATGGAGAGTTTTCATCTTCTCTTTCAGGAGTAATTCTTCTTAAAATCTTCTTACCGTCTCTTTCCAATTTCAAAGAAAGCTCTTTACCCTCTGAATTTAAAATAATCTCTTTAATATCTTCATAAGAAGAAACATCCGCTCCATCTATAGATTTAATCATATCACCTTCTTGAAGATAAACAAAAGCAGGAGCATTTTCAGAAACAGATTTAACATATCTACTTTCATAAACTTCTTTTCCAACAAAATAAGTCAGACCAAACATAATCAAAAATGCAAATAAAAAATTAAACAAAGGACCTGCAAAAACAATAGAAATTCTTTGCAATCTATTTTTATAATCATAATGAACTTTTTTATCTTTAGCAGTTAATTTCTTTTTCAACTTTTGAGCTTCAGCTTCTGACTCTGGTAAATCCGCTTGCCCAAACATCTTAACATAACCACCAAGAGGAATTAAACAAACTTTCCATCTAGTTCCTTTTTTATCATTCCATCCAAAAAGTTCTTTACCAAACCCTATAGAAAATACATCTACTCTAACACCATTTAATCTAGCAAATAAAAAATGTCCTAATTCATGAACAAATACTATTGAAAAAATCAAAAGTACAAATGAAATTACCGACATAAAAATACTATAAAACATATATCTTTCCTAACTATTTAAATTTATAACCTTATTATAAAACTAAAATTTCAAAAAACAACAAAGTTAATAAAAAACTATCCAATCTATCAAGAACACCACCATGCCCTGGAATTAAATCTGAACTATCCTTAACTTCACAAAATCTTTTAACAAGTGACTCAAACAAATCACCCATCATTGCAATAATTGGAGCAATCAACATAATCAAAATCATTGAACCCAAAGACCAAGATACATATTCATTTCCCATATATAAAATATAAAGCATACCAAAAACAAAACCAAAAATTTCACCACCAATAAAACCACCTAAACTTTTATTAGGAGAAATGCTTGGGCAAACTTTTCTAGTTTTAATATTAGAACCAACCATATAAGCACCAACATCCGCTGACACAGTAACAAACAATGTAAGAAAAATTAAAAATAAAGCTAAGTTATAATTTCCTGACAACAAAGCAAACAATCTTAAAGTTGGATAAAACAAAAGAAATATTAAAGCTATTTTGTATAAAGAGAACTTTCTCATTTCTTCAGGAGACATGTTTTTAACAGACGCCCTCTTCTTACCAAACATTCTTTCCATTTCCCAGATCATAATAGAAATCAAAACTATAAAAGCAAGTTTCATTGCATCAGGTCCTAGATAAAGAACGGCAAAAAACAGAGCTACCATTCCTACTGAAGAAAGAGATCTTTCCTTCATACCTTTAATAGAAAAAATGCTTTTAATTTTACTAACTAAATTTTTCATAGACTTACCCCCAAATCAATAGAAAAAATTTTAAAACAGAATCGAAAATAATGCAATAATAAAAAGTATTTTTTTCAAAGGAAACTATAGAGAAAATAATACAATTAAATTATTAAATATATAATTTAACTTTATTAAAAATAACATAAACCATTTCCAAATTTCATCTCACAATCTCTCCACCCAACGTTTTGGATAGTTTGCTTTAGATGCTAAATAAAAAGGTTCCGACGCGTATAAGTAATACGCGAGGGTTCTTTTTATAACGCAGATGAAATAAAATATACGAAACCTTTATATTATTAAGGATTAATATTTCCGAAGCGACGTTCCCTACCCATATAAATATCAATAGCCTCTACCAAGTCCTTCTCTGAAAAATCAGGCCACATAACAGGCAAGAAAACAAGTTCCGCATAAGCTAATTGCCATAACAAAAAGTTAGAAATTCTATGTTCATAAGAAGTTCTTATCATCAAATCAACAGGCGGCTGATCTTCAGTATAAAGATTACCTTGAACTAAATCAGCATTAATATCTTCAACATTCAAATTACCATCTTTAACCATAGTAGCAATCTTCTTACATGCTTGAGTAATATCTTCCTTACCACCATAATTTAAAGCTATGTTAAAATGATAATCTTCAAAATCTTTAGTACCCTCTTCAGTTTCTACTAAAAGCTTTTTCAATCCTGAATCAAAAACAGATTTATCTCCTAAAATTTTCACTTTAACTTTATTTTTAATAGCATCTTTTTTTAACCTTTTTAAATTCATTCTTAAAAGGTTCATAACTCCATCAACTTCTCCCTTAGGTCTCTTCCAATTTTCTGTTGAGAAAGCATAAATAGTTATATATTTAATCTCATGTTTTTTACAAGCTTCAAGAAGTCTATTAACTGCATCTACACCAACCTTATGTCCATACATTCTTGGCATACCTTTAGCCTTAGCCCAACGACCATTTCCATCCATAACAACAGCAATATGTTTTGGTTTTTCTTTAACTTTAGCCATAATTCTTTTCTACCTTTTTCAATTTTATTTTGCTTCAAAAATATAAAACAAAATCAAAAATAAATCAACAAATAAAAAAGCCTCCCAAATGAGAGGCTATTAATTCTAGTTTAGTAAATTATTTAATTACTTTATAAAGAACTCCTAGAGAACCCGACTTAAGAATGCTATCTGCAAATTTACAAGTTCCATCTCCTTTTTCAAAGCAAGTTAAATCTTTATCAGAAACTTTCCAACAAGAACCTGAACTAAACACTTCACCAGCGGCACAAGCTTTACATGTTGAACCTGTCCAGAAAGGTTTATCTGCAGGACATCCACAAGCATCTGCACTAGTAGAACCCGCCGGAGCTATCCTACCTCCAGTACACGCAGTACAAGATGCAACGCCTGCTGAAGACCATGTGTTGACAGGACATTGAGAACAACTAGTCGCAGTTGAAGTCCAACCACTTCTAAATGTACCAGCAGAACATTTAGTACAAGATCCACCTGATCCAGTACCTCTATAACCTGTATTACATCCACAAGTTCCACCATTGTTATTTTCAGTTAAACCACTGTTACAAGATCCATTACATTTATCTTCTTGACCGAATCCACCTTTACCAGAATCTGTACAATTTGCAACACACTTAGAACCGCTCCAATGTTGACCTCCTGCACAGCAATGGTCATCAGAATTTATTTGAGATTGGTAACAACAAATAGTATTTTTACCAACATTACCATAACCAGTATTTGAAGGTGCTTTTCTATAAAGCTGAGTACTATTATGAACACCACAACCACATGTTTCAGGAGTAGTACAATACTTTCCACCACTTACCATAGTGGTACCATCCCAAGTTTTAGGAGCTGTACAAACTGAAGGTGCTACACAAGCGCTACCATTCCAAGTCTTCCCACTAGGACAACATTGACCTTTATTACCAGAATAACCCGAGCAACTAGAACATGATACTGAAGTATCACTTCCACCACAATTATTGTCATCATGCTTCATACAACTAGTTCCACTTATTTTATAACTATAAGAAGGAGAACAAACTGTCTTACAAGCTCCTGTAGTTCCATCCGGTGCTTTTCCTGAACCACAAGAACATACATTATGATTTTCATTCCAACTTCCACCAGAAAGCACACAAGACTCATATTTTGATGTACCGCTAAAATCTTGAGTTGTAGATATTGTACTACCATTAGTTACATTACAAGTAAGAACGCACGGTGTAAAAGGAACTGCTGCATGACCAATATCATTTATTACAGCTGTAGAATTAGGATTACAAGTTATAACACCTGTGTAATCATTAGCACCACCAGGACCATCCATTCCACCACAATTTTGACCTTCAAAATGAATATCTACCAAAGCAGAGTAATAAAGAGGATTTGGATTTGTATCATTATAATAAGTACCATCAAAACCTGTACCATCAAGAGATTGCTTCTCCGGTATATTAGTTCCTTTAAAAATCTTTAAAGGGCTATTTTGCCATTTACAAACACAATCTGATTGAGCACTAGGATGCTTTGCTACCCTAATAGTTCTCTGAACATTTGTACCAGCCGTAAAAACAATATCATCCATCATATAAGGGGTATTGTAATTAGGATGGGAATCTGCATTATTAGCAGCATTAGCAATATTAACATTTCCCAAAAACACTAAAGATAAAGCCAAAACCAATTTATTAATTTTTCCAAACATATTCATCTCCTTAAATCTCCTATCCTAACCTTAATTACATCCACAATTTGCTGAAGGAGCTTGACCAGAAGTCGTTGTAGGATTACAAGATTGACAAGTTCCATTTATATTTTCTTCGCCTGGTAAGCAACAAGCTACATTAGATGCATTACTTTTATCCTTAGTTCTGTAAAGTTGTTGACCATTATAAGTACCACATCCACATGTATCAGGATCTATACACGCATCATACACATCATTATACACTTCTGGAGCTGTACAACTAGATGGAGTAGTACAATTTCCTTTAGTACCTTCCAATCCACATTCACTACAAGCAAAACTACCATCATACTTAGTTAATTTAGAACCATCAACTGTATCACAGTCCATATTAGCACAAGCTTTGTCAGTTGTGTTGTATTCTCTTAAAACTCCTCTATACAAAGCTTTACAAACTAATTTGCCACCTTCTGTAAAAGATTTATAAGTTGAACCTTTTTGATAACTTGTATACCAACACTGAGTGGAAAGTCCATCTATATCATAAGGAGAAGCAGGATAAGAACTACTAGCAGGACCGGAACAACACCACTTAAGTTTTTCACATTTCCATCTATTGTCACTCCCCTCTACACATAACTGAACCCTATGATCCATACCACTTGAACAACCTGGATCAAATTCATTATATAAATGATAGTTTCCACAACCTAAAGCATTTTGATATTTTGAACGAAAAGTTGTAAAACTACTTGTTTCATCTGTATAAACTGACTCTCCCCAATCAGAAGTTGGAAGTAGAAAATTAACATCAGAAATACACATTGATCCCCCTCCTCCTAAACTTAATGCATCGGCTTTACCACTTACCATCAAAAACAGTAACAATATAAATAATCTAATAAAATTCTTAGTTAACATAATCATCTCCCTCTCTAAACCTAATTACATCCACAACCCGAAGTATCAGCGACTTGTCCAAAACCTGCTGGCGTACAAGTAATTGGATCCATACATTTACCGCCTCTATTTTCTTTTTCATTACGACAACAAATAACTCCAGAACCAATCACATCCGTTTTTCTATAAAGCTGAGGCCCTGTACCATTTTCTTTACCACAACCACAAGTCTCATCAGTAGTACAATACTTATTACCATCAACCATAGTAGAACCATCCCAAGTTTGAGGAGATGTACAAGCCGGAACAGGAGAACAGGTTCCTCCCAATTGGTTAACTTTACCTCTTAATTCTCCAGAATCATTTTGATAACCAACATCACACCAACAACCAGCTCCTAAAGAAGAATCTTGAGCTGAATGATCCGGACAAATCAATGTTAAAACCTCAGTGCAACCACCCTCAAAATCTGTAACTCCCTCTTCTTCTCCACTAGAATTTTTGTAACCAGGATCACAATAACACGCCTTACCTAACTTAGTAAAAGCAGAAGTTGAATTCGGTGGACAAAGCTCAAGAGGTGCCGAAATACAAGGTTGAAGATGAGAAACATCTCCACCCATAATAGTATAATTATCTCCAGGTCTAATACCATCAGTATAAGCAGCACATCTCCATTTATTATCAAGAGGACTACAAGTACAATAATCTACACACAAAGGCATATTATGATATTCACTACATTGTGAATTAGCAAATGCATTGTTAACTTTCACTACATTAAAAGAAATTGCAAATAAAATAAATAAACTTAAAAATCTAAACTTTTTCAACATAACTCTCTCCCTAAACACTAATTACTACATCCACAATTACTTGCAGGAGGATTACTTCTACCTGCAGGATTACAAGATGGTGTTGATACAGCAGTACATGTCTCATTTATACTAACTTTACCGCCTTCAACACCAGATGGATTTTCATATCCAGTATTACACCAACATCCAACTCCCAAACTGCTATTAACAGCCGAATTAACAGGGCAAAGATTTAATGAACAAGATCCACTTGTCGCAGTACATTCAAGTTCATTATAACAACAAGAAGCACCTTGAATACTACCACTATCTATAGCCCCAGTATTTCTAACTCTAACCGTAGCACCTTTTTGAAAAGGTGTAGAATATGATGTTCCATCCCAAAAAGTACTACTTAATTTACCCATACACTCCCATTTTCCACTAACACAATTACACCATTGTTTACATATTTTTAAATCTCCTGAAGACATTCCTGAAGTACTACAAGAGTGACCGCTTGAAACAGTAAAGTTTATTTCTGTATCATCTTTAACATTAAACCACGTAGGACACGATCCCAAACTAGCTCCATCACAATGTAAAGCTGCAGTTTGAGCAGTAATTCCACTATTATTAGGACAAACTTCCCAGCTAATTATATCTCCATTAGGACAAGGGTGAGCATTCACAGCCCAATTATTTCCCCCTGACAACGGAGGACAAGATCCTATCATAATTCCAAAAGCATTATTATTAATAATAAACGAAAAAACAAGCCCAACACAAAAAACTTTTGATAATTTTCTAAACAACTTAGAATCGAAATTTCTAAACATAAGAATCTCCTTTATAAAACCCTTCCCTAAATATACTCCTCCAAAGTATACCCAATTTTCAAAACAATGTAAAGTTTTAAAAAATAAAAAATTTCTGGAATCTCTGACTCAGAGTCACTTTCCCTAAAAACCAAGCTCCAATAAGAAAATTAAAATCGCCCTAAACAAGGGCGATATTTAAAAGAAATTAATTTTATAAGAATACTATCTTAATTTAGCAGATATCTATAAAGAACACCCAACGAAGAATCGTCTAAAATATCTTTACCAAAATCACAATTTCCACTACCATCCTTAAAGCAAGTTAAATCTTTATCTGAAACTTTCCAACAAACACCATCTGAATATTTTTCTCCTTCTGGACAAGCAACACAAGCACTACCATTCCACAATGGTTTATCCGAAGGACACGCGCAAGCTGAAGGACTAGTACTTCCGGCAGGAGCTTTTTGTCCAACAGGACATGCTGTACAAGATCCAGAACCAGCATAAGACCAATGATCTTCAGAACAAGTAGGACATAAAGTTCCTGCTGAAGTCCAACCTAACCTATGAGTACCTGCAGGACAAATAGAACATGTGCCTCCAACTCCAGTACCTCTATAACCTTGAATACATCCACAAACTCCACCATTATTATATTCTAATAAAGTTGCATCACATGTACCATCACACTTATCTTCTTGACCAAAACCACCTTTACCAGAATCTGAGCAATCTAAAATACATGATGTACCACCCCAGTGATACCCAACACCACAACAACTGTTTTGATCAGTAGCTGTAACCCATCTTTCTTCTGTACCTGATGGACAAGCACTTCTAGTTTGTTTCATTTTACAAACTTCAGATTGAATTTCAAATTCACTAGTATCAGTCCAACTTCCAACTGTACAATTAGAAATACAAGAAGAACCACTCTTAGTATATCCTGCAGCACAAACACAAGCTTTTCCACTCATAGTTTGATCAGGACCACAACACATATAATCTGACCCATCATATTTCGTAACCAAACCTGACTTACAAGCACAATCTCCAGAAGCTGATGATGGATTATGTTGCCCTAAAGGAACATCTATATCAAAACCACCTGCTGGACAAAAGGATGAACAATTAGGATTTGAACCTGAAGGTAAAGTATCTCCATCATTACAACATTTATAAACGCTTCCATTATAAGCAACTTTCAACCCAGCTTCACACCATGTGCAACCACTAGAAGGAGAGCTATCTAAGGCTTCATTATACCCTTTTGGATCTGGACAAGAACCTGCATTAGCACATTCTAATCCAATCTTTCTATTTGCATCTACACTACAAGGAACTTGGACAACATTAACACCTCCAGGGGCTGTAGGACAAGTCACTTCACCAGAATAAGAACATTCTGTATTATAAAAGTCCATACCTGTAACTGTGCATTTATTACCACTAATAGTAACACAAAGATCATTAGCTTTCTCATCAGCTGAAATAGAACAACTCAAATCTCCAACTGTTGTACTTCTATCTCCATCACACATACTATCACAAAATTCAGCACCGAATTGATCACAGCCATGTGATTGACAATACCTTCTTCCAGCCATAGTACATTTCCAAGAAGAACATGAATTAATTTCTGCAGATGTACAGGCCACAGCAAAAACATTTTTAACATCAAAACAAAGAAATGCTAAAACAATAAAAAATCTTAAAAATTTACTTCCCATTTATCTATCTCCTCAAATAGAATTTTCTCTCAAAACATAAAATAATTTTACATAAAAAACAACAACATGTAAAGTATTTTCTAAAAAGCAATTTTCAAAAAATTAAAGATAATGACTCAAACTCAAAGCCACAGTATAAAACAAAAAAAACGCCTTAAATAAATTAAGACGATTTTGAAATGCTTCCCTAGAAATATTTCCTTCCCAAAAATTCCTTTAAAAGAACCCTCATAAAAACATTATACCATAATTTGAAAACACAAAAAAGGAAAAAAGAAAATATTTAAAAAAACTATTTTACTTCATTAACCAATTTCTTGCCGTCAACAAATGATTTAACATTTGCCAAAGTAGTTTCTGAAATATTATTTAAAGCTTCTTTAGTAAAAAACGCCTGATGAGAAGTAACCAACACATTATGCATACCTAACATTTGGGCAAGAATAGGATCCTTCAAAAAGTTACTATCAGAACAATCTTCAAAAAAGTAATCTGCTTCTTCTTCATAAACATCTAAAGCAGCACCAGCAATCTTTTCTGAAAGTAAAGCATCCAACATATCTTTAGTATTAATCAATGCTCCCCTAGAAGTGTTAAGTATCACTGCGCTATTTTTCATTTTATCAATAGATGCTTCATTAATAATATGTCTAGTCGAAGGCAATAAAGGACAATGTAAAGAAATAACATCTGATTTAGTAAAAATCTCATCCATATCATCTACATATTTAAAACCTAAACCTCTTTCAAGATCTTCACTTTGAACTTTATCATAAGCAATAACATTCATACCAAAACCTTTAGCAATTTTGATAAACACTTTACCTATCTTTCCAACTCCAATAACTCCAACAGTTTTACCATTTAAATCGAAGCCTAACAAACCATGAAGTCTAAAATCAAATTCTCTAGTTCTTCTACCTGCCCTAGAGATACCTCTATTTAAATCTAATAATAAAGCGAAGGTATGTTCTGCAACTGCATAAGGCGAATACTCTGGAACTCTAACAACTGAAATTTTTCCTCTAACAGCATCCAAATTTATATTATTATATCCTGCACATCTTAATGCTATTAATTTAACACCTTTTTTAACTAAATGATCTACAATCTTTTCATCAACTATATCATTAGTAAACAAGCAAACAACCTCTGTTCCATCTTCTATAAATTTAACAGATCTTTCACTCAATCTATTCTCAATAAATTGAAAATCAAAGTTATATTTTTTATTCTCCTTAGCAAAAAAATCTCTATCATAAGATTTAATATCAAAAAATGCTATTTTAACCATAATATTCTCCCAGAATTAAAATTCCTCTTCCATATTTCCTTAAAATAAAGTATAATGAAAAAGTGAAAAACAAGCAAGAGAAATAATTGGATATAAATTAAAGATAAACTATGAATATGAAAAATAAAATTTCAACAAAAATATTAGTTACAACTATTGCAACTTTATCAATTAACCCTATAGCTTTTTCAAATGAAAATCATAATGAAGAAGATTTTAAAGAATGGCTTTCTGAGTTCAAAGAAGAAGTTATAAGCAATAAAGACAAATATAAAATTTCAGAAGAAAATATCAATATAGCATTCAACAATACCAACTTCTTAAAAAGAGCTATTAAAAGTGATAAAAACCAATCAGAATTTAGACCAAGCTTTGAACAATATTTAGGAGGATATCTTTCTCCAGCATTCACAAAAAAAGCCCTTAAGCTAAGAAGAAAACATTGGAAAAGTTTCGACAAAGTAGATCAAAAATATCACATTCCTAGAAATTATCTAATTGCCCTTTGGGGAGCAGAAACAAGCTTCGGAAAATTCTTCGGAAACCAACATATATTATCATCTACTGCAACGCTTGCATACGAAGGTCGTAGAGAAGAGTTCTTTAAAAAACAATTTATAGCAGCTATAAAAATAGCAGAAGAAAATGATTTCAATTTAGCAGAAATGGAAGGTTCTTGGGCCGGTGGACTAGGTAACTTCCAATTCATACCAACAACATTCGAACAATATGCTGTAGATGGAAATAACAATGGAAAAATAGATTTATGGAATGATATGGATGACGCATTCTCATCAGCTGCAAACCTACTAACAAAATATGGTTGGAAAGAAGGTGAGCTTTGGGGACGTGAAATAATCCTTCCAGAAAACTTTGATGAAGAGCTTTTAGACATAAACGGTGAAAAAGAAAAACAAACTGTTTCTTTCTGGAAATCCAAAGGTATAAAAACAATAAATAATAAAGAACTTCCAAACTCTAAAAAACTAGGAAGAGTAATCAAGACTAATGATGGAGCAAGAACGTTCCTAGTCTATAACAATTTCGAAGTTATAAGAAGATGGAATAGATCTAATCATTATGCATTAAAAATTGGTTTAATAAGAAACGAATTAGCCAATGAAGAAAATCTAAAATTACTAAAATAAAAACCTCCCAATCGGGAGTTTTTTTTTATCACAAAGAAAGTAATAAAAAAGCTCTCAACGAGAGCTTTTAAATTAATCAGGAATATGCTCATTTAAATCATCAAATGAAACCATTGGCATACATTCAACTTTAAATCTTCTACCTAAGTCAGGATCAAATCCTGATGAAACATTTGAAGATGGTTTATATTTAACAGCACCTGATTCAAAGCATTCAGAAATAGATGGATTTGATGAATTTACAACTTTAGGATCCAATATAAAATGCTTACTAAAGTTAGATACAACACCTCCTGATGTAAAACAAATTTCATTATCTTTTAAATTCTTACATTGAGCATAACAACTACCATTATTCTCAATATAATCTCCTCCACAAGTAATTCTAGGAACACAAGAACTTCCACCCCATGTTTCTGTAGAAGAACAACAACTATCTGGATTAGATGCATTCACCCATTCAGTTGCTGTACTAGACGAACCAGACGCTCCAGACGGACAAGTTTTTTTAGTTCTTTTTTGTTTACAAGAACTACTTTCTATTTTAAACTCAGATTTTAAAGTCCAATTAGAATCTGCCACACAATCGGCAACACAAGAACTTCCACCCCAATGAGTTCCAGAACTACAACAAGCATTAGAATCTGTAGCTGCGATCCATTGAGAAGAAGCTTCTGATCCACAAACACTTCTAGTTTGCTGTCTTTGACAAGCACCAGAATTTATTCTGTAATTAGAAGTATTAGTCCAACTTCCTGTAGTACATGCTGCATCACATTTTTTAGTACTAGAATTCCAAACATACCCTGAATTACAAACACATTTATTTTGAGCTGGAGTCCAAGTAGAATTTGCTACACATTGACAGTAAAAATCTTGTCCAGGAACCCCTCCTCTACTAGCTGCATCACCTGTTTGTATAGACGCACCTTCAACACATTGGAAACAAGATGAACCTCCTGGAAACGTTCCTGTCTCTGCTGGAGTATGAGGACAAATATCGTAACCACTACAGTTATCACCTTCTGTCACCGTCGTATCCTCTTCTTGTTTACAACATCTATAAAAACCTTTATGAGGAAAGTAAGATAACTTCAAACCATCTTCACAATAACTACATCCATAAGAAGAAGTAGGAACCTTTCCATTGTAACCTTGTTTTTCTGGACACTTAAAAGTATTTCTACAATTTAATCTTATTGTTCTATCGGGCGTACCACTACACGGAATATCTACCGCATTAAGACCATCCGGTGTAGATGGACAAGTAACTTCTCCTGAATAATTACAATCCCTATAAAAGTCTTTACCACTTGCCGTACATTTATTTCCACTTATATTAACGCAAACATTTTCAGCTTTTTCATCTGCTGAAATTGAACAACTATAATTACCTGATACATCACTTCTACTACAAGCTGGTCTTTTCATACAATAAACAACTAGGTTAGAAACAGTTGTTCCCGGAGTACTACCCCACTGATTTAAACATGTAAGATTTTGACTTGCCGAAGAACCATCTGAAGGAACCGTAATTCCTGTAGATTTGTAACTACAATTTACACTTTTATGCGGTGCGTTAATAGCACATTTACCATTTGAAAGTGTTGCCGTCAACCCACTAATAAGACTATTACTAGTACTTCCATAATAAGAGGTATAACAAACATAATCAGATCCACAATCAGTCGTGAACGCACTAACATCTTTATTAAAGAAAATAACCGCTAAAATAATAAAAAGTTTTAAAAATTTACTTCCCATCTATCCATCTCCTCAAATAGAATTTTCTCTCATATACTATATAACATGGTATATAAATATCAGAATAATGTAAAGTTTTTTTCCTCTTTATAGCAATATAAGAAATTATTACTCACTAAAACTCAAGCCTCATCTCAAAAATAATTCTTTTCCTATCAGTTATCAATAAAAAAATCCCTAGAATTTTTCTAGAGATTTAAAAGAATCGATTTAAACATTTATTAATCATTAACAAATTCATTTAAATCATCAAATGGAACCATTGGCATACATTCCATAGTAAATCTTCTACCTGAATCTGGATTAAATTTATCCTTTGCAACATTCGAAGATGGTTTATATCTAACTGCCCCTGAAATAAAACATTCTGATATAGATGGATTATCTGAAAATGCTATTTTAGGATCTAAAACAAAGTTCTTACTTTTATTAAGAGATATACCTTTTGCAGTAAAACAAACTTCATTTTGCTTAAGATTTCTGCATTGAGCATAACATGCATTTCCATTTTTAATATAATCACAATCTATACTTTGAATACACTTTCCTCCATCAAATGTTGGCTTGGCAGGATCTGTACAACATTTATCTGGATTAGAAGCATTTTGATCCCAATTAGTTTGACTAACTGCTGTAGCCGTAGAAGAAGAACAATACATTCTAGTCCTCTTTTGCTTACAATTATTACTTACTGTTTTCCATTCAGACTTTAATGCCCAATTTGTTCCTACACAATTAGCTACGCAACTACCATTATTATCAGCATCATGAGTACCTGAAGGACAACCTGCGTTACAAGATTTAGTCTTACTAGAACAATCTGTAACTCCAGACTTACAAGTTTTAGTTTGAGTCCCCGCTGTATTATTAGAATTATTTCTTACACAATTTCCCCAATTATTCCAACAATTACTTTCACCCGTAGAAACCCACTGAGAAGTTGCGCCTCCACATCCTTCTGTTCTAGTTTGTTTTCTTTTACAACTACCTCCTGAAACCTTATAAATAGAAGTATTAGTCCATGAAGTTATTGTACAATTTTTAACACACTTATTTTGCCCACTATCCCAATGATGATTTGCAGCACAACAATGACCATTACTCTTAACAGTATAACTTCCACCACAATCACAACCTGAATCTATACTCATACCATTAGTCCAAGATGAAGGACAAGCATCTACACATCTATATCTATCCCACTTTTGACCAGCTGGACAACATTTCTTATTAGTAGAATCCCAAACATTTGTAGATTTTCCAGTGCTAGAGTTAGGTTGATTTCCTTTACAACATTTTTCACTGGTATGTTCTCCATCTTTTTCTGCACAAAAATCACAATTTAAAACTTTAGTTTGATAATACATAGTAGCAGGATCTCCATTAATCTTAAAAGAAAGAGTCGATGTACTAGAAGTAACCCAAGAAGCACATTTCCCACTAAGTCCATATCCATAACATTGTCTATATTCTCTAGCTTTACCAGTACTCTCTACACAACCATCTTTATCTCTAGCCCATGTATGTCTATAGCCATATTTTCTACCTTCACTACTCTGCTTAATTCTACTAGAATAAGGTCTCAATCTAAAATCTCCACATTCACTCAAACTCCATATGTCTTTATCTGCTATAGATGGTAAATCACCACCTCCACCATAGCCTCCGCCATAACCTTCATCGCTATCGCCACCAACACATCCACTAGTATCATAATCAAACTCACAGTAATATTGACCATTTCTTAAATATCCAAGCGTCTCAGCTTCAGACTCATCCATATATTTTAAGACATGAGGACAGGTCGGAGTCCCAACAGACGTACAAGTAGAACCATTACCTTCTTTCTTATTCAAATAATCATAACAATAACTCTTATCATTATAAACATCTCCGGATCCTGTGGAAATACCTAATCTATCATAAGACATTATATTTTCCTTAGGAACTTTCAAATTATACATTGAATAGTGTGTTCGTGTTGTTATTGCAGCCAAAATATTTTTCCCTGAAAAGGAAAATAATAAATTAAAAAGCATGAAAATGCTTATCACTTTTTGAAACATAAGAAGTCCCCCTTAAACTTTCTTAAATTTATAATAAGTTATCAAAATTTCAACTTAAAGTAAAGATACTTTTTAATAAAAAAGTTCTCCTAAGAGAACTTTAACTTTAATCATCGACAAATTCATTCAAATCATCAAACGGAACCATTGGCATACACTCAAGTTTAAACCTTCTACCTATGTCTGGGTTAAATTTATCCTTTGCAACATTTGAAGACGGTTTATATCTAACTGCACCTGAAATAAAACATTCAGAAACAGATGGATAATCAGAAAATGCAATCTTAGGATCTAAAGTAAAATGCTTACTTTTATTTGATGAAACACCTTTAGAAGTAAAGCAAATTTCATTTTGCTTAAGATTTTTACATTGAGCATAGCATGAACCCGAATTTTCAATATAATCCCCATTACAAATAATTTTCTTTATACAATCTTTAACATTATCTGAACCAGCCGGAGATGATGTACCTGATGGACATGCAGTACAAGATGATGCTCCAGCTGCAGACCATTTATCAACAGGACAAGTAGAACAGCTCCTAGCCGTAGATGTCCACCCATTTCTATATTTTCCAGCAGGACAATTAGTACAAGAGCCTCCTACAGCTGTTCCCTTCTTACCACTAGGACAA
>JAOASE010000012.1 GCA_025210155.1 Alphaproteobacteria bacterium
AACTATAACGGTCCTAAGGTAGCGAAATTCCTTGTCGGGTAAGTTCCGACCTGCACGAATGGCGTAACGACTTCCCCACTGTCTCCAACATAGACTCAGCGAAATTGAATTCTCTGATAAGATGCAGAGTTCCCGCGGTTAGACGGAAAGACCCCGCGAACCTTTACTACAGCTTCGTATTGATATTATGCACTAGATGTGCAGGATAGGTGGGAGACTTTGAAACTTTGGCGTCAGTTGAAGTGGAGTCATCCTTGAAATACCACCCTTCTATTGTGTGATATCTAACCTAGACTCCTTATCGGGGTCGGGGACAATGCGTGGTGGGTAGTTTGACTGGGGTGGTCGCCTCCTAAAGAGTAACGGAGGCGTGCGAAGGTTGGCTCAGTCCGGTTGGAAACCGGATGTTGAGTATAAAGGCAAAAGCCAGCCTGACTGCAAGAGAGACATCTCGAGCAGAGACGAAAGTCGGTCTTAGTGATCTTGTGATTCTGTATGGAAGGGTCATAGCTTAACGGATAAAAGGTACTCCGGGGATAACAGGCTAATGGTGTTTAAGAGTTCATATCGACGACACCGTTTGGCACCTCGATGTCGGCTCATCTCATCCTGGGGCTGGAGAAGGTCCCAAGGGTATGGCTGTTCGCCATTTAAAGAGGTACGCGAGCTGGGTTCAGAACGTCGTGAGACAGTTCGGTCCCTATCTGCCGTGGGCGTAGGAAATTTGAGAGGGTTTGTCCTTAGTACGAGAGGACCGGGATGAACAAACCTCTGGTGTACCAGTTGTCACGCCAGTGGCACCGCTGGGTAGCTATGTTTGGAATGGATAACCGCTGAAGGCATCTAAGCGGGAAACCAGCCTCGAGATTAGATTTCCCTATAGAGTTGTGGAAGACTACCACATTGATAGGCAGGGTGTGTAAGTACTGTGAAGTATTTAGCTAACCTGTACTAATAACTCAATTGGCTTAAATAGCACATTAATTAAATTGATTAGTGTTGCTTTTATAGCAAAATAATTAACCTTATCTCTTTTGAGATAGTGTGTTCAATTAAAACTAGTTACTGATAAAGAAATTATTATAAATGTTAAATTATGTTTCATTAGAAAGGCTTTATGTTTTTTAATGATCCAGCGATTATAGCGAGAGTGCTACACTTCATTCCATCCCGAACTGAACCGTGCCCCCTCTTTGCGCCGATGGTACTTGATCTTATTGGTCTGGGAGAGTAGGTCGTTGCTGGATTTTTAAAGAATATAAAGTCTTTTTTTATTTAAAATTCTCTTTTAAAGTTTTAATTAAAAGAAAAAAGCCTCAAATAATGAGGCGTTTTTTGTTTTTTTAAATAGATTTTTAATTGGTGATTCTTGTCCATCTGAATAGTTCCCAGTTTTCACCTTTAATTCCTTTAAGCTCTTCAACAAGGAAGTCTTTTTTGCTTAATTGGGGAAAAAATGTTATAACTTCTGGAGAAGCTATATTTATATCTACTTCCGTTATGAGAGCTGTGTCAAAGGTTTTTTCTTTGATGGCTTGTTCATAAACTTTCCCTCCACCAGCTATAAAAATGTTTTTTGCATTTTTTAATTTAGCGATGTGAATCGCTTCTTCAAAGGAATTTGCAATACTGTGATTTTCTGAAAATGGTTTATATTCCCTGTTAGTTGTTAGAATTATCATCTGCCTTCCTGGCATTTCTCGATGTTCTATAGGGATATCTTCATAACTAGACCTTCCCATTATAACAGCACTATCTTGTGTAACATATTTAAAATATGTTTGTTCTCCTCTGACTTCTTTTTTAGTCCAGGCCATAGTCTTGCCTACTCCAATGATATTTTTTTGATTTTTAGCAACTATTAAAGTTATTGTTGCCTTTTCTGATAGGACATTAGCTAATATTTCGCTAGCATCTTTTATTTCACCCATAATTTTTAAAATTTAAGATTTATATTAGATTAATAGTATTAATTTTATTTATTAAATTTCCTTAAGTTAATATATATTTTAGGTTGTTTGGAAGCTTCTTTTTTGATATACTTTCCTGTGAAAGGATGAAGTAATGTTATTGAGAAAAGGACAATATGGTCGATCTATGATCGAAATGCTTGGAGTTTTAGGTATTATGGCAGTTATTACTGTTTTAGGTATTACGGCATATACTATGGCTACTAAGAATATTAAGGTTAATAATGCAAAGGCTGAAATAGCTACAATAGCTCAACGAGTTAGGAGTATTTCTTCTTCAGGAGGATATTCTGATTGGGGTGGTAGTAGAACTTTTAAGTCAGCTTTTGTTGATACTGGTTTAATGAAATCTTATAATGCTTTTGGAGCAACAGGATCTTCTGGGGTAGGATATGAAATTGTTTCTGCTAATGGAGGAAATTCTTTTACAGTTAATGTTTTGGGCCTAGAGGATGAAGATTGTAACTTATTAGCAGCTCAAGATTGGGCTGGTAGTACTTTAGTACCTTGTTCAAATTAGTTTTATAAAAGGAGGATTTTAATATGAAACTTACAAAATTATTTATTTGTTTATTGCTATTTGTATCTACTAATGTAGGTGTTTCAAATTCTATGGTAGCTCCGGATCCTGGATATGGATTGCCGGATGTTGATAGTCCTGCTTATGAGGGTCCATCAGAACAGCCTTTTGAATTTGAAGAAAATCCGTTTGTTGATGGGGGATCAGAAGGTGATACTTATAAAATGGGTATAACTTTTGATTAAATTGTTTAAGGTTGGTTAATCCCAACCTTTTTTATTGCAAAAATCTCTTTAATTGGTTATATTTTCTTCATTATGACAAAGGTTAAAGATAAAAATAAGAATAAAAAGAATTATATTTCTCATGGAGTGGTTTCGGAAAATAGGAAGGCACGTTTTAATTATGAGATTTTGGAAACTTTAGAAGCGGGTGTGGTTCTGACAGGGACGGAGGTTAAATCTTTAAGGTTAGGAAAGTGTAATATTAAAGATGCCTATGCTGTGCCTGAGAATATGGAGTTGTTTTTATATAATTCTGTTATACATGCCTATTTGCAGGGTGCTAATAATAAGTCTCATGATCCTGGTAGAAAAAGGAAACTTCTATTACATAAAAAACAAATTCATAAATTAAACGCTGTATTTAATGATAAAAATTCTACTATAGTTCCATTGAAAATGTATTTTAATGATAAAGGTAGGGCTAAGATTTTACTTGGTATTGGAAAAGGTAAAAAGTTGTATGATAAGAGAGAAACTATCAAGAAGCGAGATGCTGATAGAGAAACTCGTAGAATTATGAAAAATTCATAAAATTATGTTGTATAACTTCTAAAAATTTGCTATTTTAATTTCAAATTATGAAAGGATATAGCATGTTATTAAGACAAAATCAAAAAGGTAGATCTATGATCGAAATGCTTGGTGTGCTAGGTATTATGGCTGTTATTACAGTTTTAGGTATTACTGCTTACACTATGGCTACTAAAAATGTAAAAGTTAATAATGTTAAAGCTGAAATGGCAACTATAGCTCAGCAGGTTAGAAGTGTTTCTGCATCTGGTGATTATTTGGAATGGGGTAATACAAAGGATTATGAATCAGCGTTTGTTGATACTGGTTTAATGAAAGAGTATAATGGCTTTGGTAAAGTTGGAGCTTCTGGCTTTGGATACGAAGTTGTTTCTGCTGATGGTGGAGAATCTTTTGGAATTGTTGTTTTAGGTTTAACCGAAGAAGAGTGTAATTTACTTAGATCTCAAGATTGGAGTAATGGAGAAGGCTCATTTTGTAATTAATAATGAAAGGAAATTGTTATGAAAAATAAATTGTTTTTATCTATGTTTGTATTATTTTCATTTACTTTTGTAGAAAATGCTTTTTCTATACCAGCACCTGAGGATGAGGCGCCATCAAAAGGTGGATTTAGCTTGGGTGACTTGGATCATCGTGTTAGTTTGGCTGGAGATGGAGAAGATGCAGATTCTGCTTTTTTAGTTAAGTTTAAATAGACATATTAGGTTGCTAATTGGCAACCTTTTTTTATATTTACTTATATAAGTTAATTTTCCCTAAAGTTCTTGTGTTTTAATTTTTAATCATTATACTTATTTCCAGATAAAATATTAAAAAATTAGGAAAGATATTTATTAAAATGGGTATAAATTTAAAGAAAATTAAATTAGCTGGTAGAATGGTTTGGCCTTTAATAGAAGGCGGAAAAGGAATTGCTTTAACAACAGGAAAAACTTCTGGGGCTTGGGCTGCAGAAGATTGTATAGGTACTTTTTCAGCTGCTTCTCCAGATATGTTAGATAAAGATGGTAAAGTATTACCTTATAAGTTTCATGGAAAGACTCGTCAAGAAAGACAAAAAGAAATAGTTGAACAATCTATTAAAGGTGGAATAGCTCAAGCTAAGCTTGCTAGAGAGATTTCAGGTGATAAAGGTGCTGTTTTTATGAATGTACTTTGGGAGATGGGTGCTTGTGAAGAAATTTTGGAAGGCATTCTAGATGGTTGTGATGGGTCTATTGACGCAGTTTCATCTGGGGCTGGTATGCCATTTAAATTAGCAGAAATTTGTGCTAAAAGAGGTGTTTATTATAATCCTATCGTTTCTTCAGTTAGAGCTTTTAAGCTTCTTTGGAAAAGAGGGTTTAAAGAATACGGTGATTATTTTGGTGGTGTAATCTATGAAGATCCTTGGAAAGCTGGTGGTCATAATGGATTGTCTAACTCTGAAGATCCTCAAATTCACCAAGATCCTTATGATAGAATAGTTGAGATTAGAAAATATATGAATGAAATTGGTTTAAATAATAATCCTATTATTATAGCTGGTGGAGTTTGGAATTTAACTGATTGGGAAAAATATATAGATAATCCTGAAGTTGGTCCTGTTGCTTTTCAATTTGGTACTAGGCCATTATTAACTCAAGAGTCTCCTTTGGCTGATGAAATAAAGAGAAAATTCTTTACTTTGAAAAAGGGTGATATTAGATTGCAAAAATATTCTCCCACTGGTTTTTGGTCTTCAGCTGTTAATAATGCATTTATGCAAGAATTAGAACTTCAGTCTAAGATAGTGTTGCCTTTTTCTAAAGAAATTGATGAAGAAAAGGGGTTTGTTGTTCCTGTTCCTTCTATTGGTGGCTTAGTTGGAAAGCTTCTTCATAAAGCTGTGGATAAAGTTGAAGGTAAATTAGGTGAAAACGTTGAAAAAATTAAAGGTGTTGTTTTCTTAACAGAAAAGGATGCTGAAGTTTATGATAAGTTTATAGAAGAGGGATTTGATCATATTGTTACATTACCAGATTCTCAACTTATGTTCGTTAAGCAAGATACTTTTAAGAGAATTAGGCAAGATCAAAAAGATTGTGTTGGGTGTTTGTCTGGTTGTATGTTCTCAGGTTGGTCTCAAAGAGAAGGTTTGTTGATTAAACCGGATGCTAGATCTTTTTGTATTAGAAAATCATTGAGTGCGGTAGCTCATGAATCAAATCCAAATGATTGGTTACTATTTAGTGGTCATTCTGGATATAGATTTGCTCAAGATGAGTTCTATCAAGGTGGTAATTTCATACCAACTACAAAGGAGCTTATAGAGCAGATAAAAAAGGGAAAATAAAAGAGGAGAAATAAAATGAAAAAATTGGTTAATAATTCTTTGGATTCCGTGAATAGATTTTTTTCTTATGAATCTATTCATATGTTATTCTTTTTAATGGCTGTTGTTTTAGTTTTTTGGGCTGCGTTTACTTGGTCTGATCACTATGTTGAATATATGATGGCTAGTTTCTTGGTATTTTTACCATTTGCTATGGTTTCAATGATTTGTTTTAGAAGATCATTAATTGATAGCGTGAAAAAAGGTGATAATATTGTTTTAAAGAATGGTTTTAAAGTAAAAGTTGTTAGAGTTAATAAAGAAACTTTTATTGTTAAAAGCAAGGATGCTGAGTTTGAAGTTGTTAAAGGTATTATATTTGACAACTTAGATAGAAAATAATTCTTAGGAAAGGACAGTTATGAAAAATAAAAAAAATCTTTCAATTGTATTTTTAATACTTCTATCTCTATTATTTGTTTCTGTGAATTTTGTTCCAGAATCTAAGAGAGATTCTTTGCCGAACTTTTTGTCTGATAAGGCTTTGTCTTTAGGGCTTGATTTGAAGGGTGGAGCATATATATCTTTGGAGCTTGATACTGAAGTTATAATGAAAGAGAAGTATTTGCAGTTGAAAGATACTGTCCGTACTGTTTTAGTAAGAGATGAAAATCTTTCAAGAGAAGATAAAATACGTTATAAAAATTTAAGATCTAGTAAAGATATGGTTTCTTTAAATATAAAAGAAGCTGATAAGTTGGAAGAAGCTAGAGATAGAATTTTAAATACAGATTATTTAAATTTAGACATAGATGTTTCAGGTAATAAATTAATAGTTAGATATTCTGAAAAAGGTAAAGAATTAATAGTTAAAGATGCTATTGATAGATCTATGGAAATTGTTAGACGAAGAATTGATAGTGTTGGAACAAAGGAAAGTTCTATTCAAAGACAAGGTGATGATAGAATTGTTGTTCAGTTGCCAGGTGTTAGTGATCCTGAAGATATTAAGTCTTTGATAGGTAAAACTGCTAAAATGACTTTCCAAAAAGTTAATGATAAGGTTAGTCCTTATGAAATTTTAGATGGTTCAGTTGCTTTGCCAGCTGATAGTGAACTGCTTAATATGGCAGATGGTGCTGGAGCAATAGTTGTTTATAAAGATATTGCTATTTCTGGAGAAAATCTTTCGGATTCTAGAGTTGGTTATAATCAAAACCAAATGCCAGTTGTTGAGATGGAATTTGACTTGGTTGGAACGAGAGCATCTCTTAAATTTACTTCTGAAAATATTGGAAATAGAATGGCCATAGTACTTGATGGTAAGGTTTTAAGTGATCCTACTATTCAAAGTGAAATTGGTTCAAGAGGTCAAATTACAGGTAATTTTAATGCTAAAGAAGCTAAAGAATTGGCAGCTATGTTAAAGTCTGGTGCTTTACCAGCTCCTTTAAACGTTGTTGAAGAAAGAACTGTTGGTGCTGGATTGGGAGCGGATTCTATTGCTGCTGGTAAGTTTGCCTCTGTTTTAGGCCTGGTATTGGTTGCTGTATTTATGGTGCTTTCTTATGGTATGTTTGGGTTGTTTGCAGATATAGTTCTTATTTGTAATATGTTGTTTATATTCGCATTGTTGGGAATTTTTGGTTCAACTTTAACTCTGCCTGGTATTGCAGGTATAGTTTTAACTATTGGTATGGCGGTTGATGCTAATGTTCTTATATTTGAGAGAATTAGAGAAGAAAGTGCAAATGGATTATCTTCTTTAAGAGCAATAGAAGAAGCTTTTTCAAGAGCTGTTGGAACTATATTGGATTCAAATATTACAACATTTGTAGCTTCAATAGTTTTGTTTCAATTTGGAACAGGTCCTATTAAAGGTTTTGCAGTTACTCTTGCAATAGGTATTTTAACAACACTGTTCTCATCTATAATTATTGGAAAGATTTTATTAGAAGGTTGGGGACATAAGAATAAGAATATAAAAATTCCATTTGTATAATAAACTTCGTTTTTTATCCGAATTTAAGGCATAATATCGATTATAAAATTTTGATCATGTATTATTTATACACTCACAAAATTTAAAATCTATTTTACCTTTCTTTGAATAAAATACTTGTTTATTTAAATATAAAAATATTTTGATTTTGGAAAAATAAAAAAAGGAAAAGATATGAATATTAAAGATATGAAATTAATTCGTTTGATACCAGCTAGAACTAAATTTAACTTTTTAAAGTTAAGAAAGTTAGGTTATGTACTTTCTGTTGGTTTAGTATTATTTAGTACTTCACTATTAGTTTCTAAAGGATTTAATTTTGGTATAGACTTCTCTGGTGGAGTGGCTATGGATGTTAAAAAAATAAATTCTGAAATTAATATATCTTATTTGAGATCTGAATTATCTTCATTAAATCCTGAAATACAAGAAATTGGACATTCTGGAGAGATTTTTGATATTAGAATTGCTGTTAAGGAAGATCAAAATCCAAGTGATTTCGTAAATGAAGTTAAATCTATTTTGGGTGAAGGTGTTGAATATAGAAACACTGAAGTTGTAGGTCCTAAAGTAGGTGGTGAGCTTATTAGAAAGGGTGTTTGGGCAGTAGTTTTGTCTTTGCTTGCTATATCTTTTTATATTTGGATTAGATTTGATATTGCATTCTCTATTGGAGCATTGACTGCTTTGGCTCATGATATTATTTTAACACTTGGTATGTTTTCTTTATTGCAATTAGAGTTTTCTTTAGCGACAGTTGCTGCTATACTTACTATAGCGGGTTATTCAATAAATGATACGGTTGTTTCTTATGATAAGTTGAGAGAAAATATTAAAAAGCATAAAAAGAAATCTCCTTTTGAACTAATTAACTGGAGTTTGAATGAAACTTTTTCTAGAACAATCATGACTTCATTGACTACATTAATTGCTGTTTTATGTATATTTGTGTTTGGTGGTGAAGTATTAAAAGGATTTTCTTCGGCTATGTTGTTTGGTGTGGTTGTTGGTACTTATTCTTCTATATTTATTGCAATGCCTTTGTTGTTAAATATGGATATCAAGCAGGAAGTTCTTGATAATGAATAAATAGTTTTTATGAGGAGGGGAGCTATGAAAAAAATATTGTCTGCATTATCTTTAATTGCATTTTTAGGTAGTTCTTCTGATTCTTTTGCTAATTTTGATAATTATGTTTCTAATAAAGTTAAACAAAATTTTGAAAAGGCTTGGGATGATAATAAATCTTTAGATTCGTATGGTTATAATAAAGCTTCTTTTGCTAAATTTATTGGAGAGGCTTATAAGGGTATTCATGATAATTATATTCCTGGAACTTCTTATGATGAATTGTTTTTAGCATCATTGGAGTCTATGCAAAAATTTGTTCCTGATTTAACTTTAGATAAGACTAAGAGTAGAATGCTTATTTATAAGGGGTATGATTTGTTAGGAACTTTTCCTTTGCCAGATGTCTTATCTGAAAAGGATATTTCTTTAGGTTATGCTAAAATTTTTGCAACGGCAGTTGATTATGCTAAAAAATATTCTAAAGATCTTAAGAGGGCTGGGAATGATGAGCTTTCTTATATTGTTTTAAATTATGTTTTAAAAACTTTAGATAGAAATGCTTTGTATAAGACTGAGTTTGATGTTTCTACATCTAAAGATCGTAAGGATAAAAATTACAGAAAGTCAGCTTATAGTTTCGGATTTAACTATAGGATGGTTGATGCTGGAATACAATTGGTTAATATTTCTATGAATCCTAATATGGTTGCTCAAGGAGTTGCAGAGGGGGATTTAATAGTTTCTATAAATGATATTCCATTAAAGGGTATGTCTCAGCAGAAAGTTGAAAAACTACTTTCTTTGGATGAAATGAAAACTTATAAGTTATCTTATTACTCTTATTCTACTAGAGAGCCTAGGGATATTTATATTACTAATTATAAAGTTAATTTGAGTTTATTGCAGGCTGATTTTACAGATGGAATTTTAACTCTTCATTTAAATTCTTTTGTTAAAGGTGTTTCTGATGATTTTTATGAAACGGTTAATTCTTATTTATCTAGAGATGATATTAAGGGTATGATAGTTGATTTAAGAGGTAGTGTCTTTGGGAATAAAGATGAAGCTCTTAAGCTTATAGATATGTTTTATAGTGAAGGTGTTATAGCTGTATTGGAAAATAAGAAAAATAATGGTGATTTTGAAGTCATAGAAAATGATATAATTACTGATAAAAATTTAAATATGGGAGATCTTCCTTTTGTTATAATTTCAGATAGAAGTGTTTCCGGAGCTGGGGAGATGTTTGCTCAGTCTATGCAAATTGGAATGAAGGCTTTTATAGTTGGGGAAGCTTCGGATGGAGAAGGTAGAATTTATAATGAATTTGAGCTTTCAAATAAATCGGTATTATCTTTGCCTGATACGGCCTTTTATTCAAATGATAATGTTTTAAATGGAGTCGGTGTTTTTCCTTTAATTTGCAGTTATGATATAATTTCTGATGATGATATTGAGAAGTTGTTTAATTCTATTAAGGGAGGTATGTATGAACCTTATCCAGGAGATATTTGGTTTAGTAAATATGATGATTTAGCTTTAAATAGAGCGGATGCTTTAAGAGAAGGTTGTCCTTATAAAACAAATGTATCTTATGAGCTTGATGCTAGGTTGGCTAGAAAAATTGTTTCTGATACGGATGTTTATGATTTCTTGATGGGAGTTATGCTTAGTAAGTTTAATAAAGAGGATTAAAATTCTTGTATTCTATGCTTATATTAATATAATCTCTTGATATGAAACGTTAATTAAGAGGTATGTTGTGAAAAATCTTGTTACTAATTTTTATGGAAGAACTAAAGGTAAGGCTTTATCTGCTTATAAAGAAGGTTTGATAGAGGATCTTTTGCCAGTATTAAAATATGATTTAGATAAATTTAATGCTTTAAAAGGTAAATATAAAAAGTTTGTTTTGGATATAGGATTTGGACAAGGAGAAAGTACCTTTTTTGGAGCTAGAGATAATAAAGATACCCTTTATGTTGGTATAGAGCTTTTTGTTAATGGTTATGCTAATTTATTAGGTCTTATAGATGGTCATAGAAAAGAAACTGGTGAATTATTAGAAAATATATTGATAGTTCCTAGTGATGCAGTTAGATTTATTGAGGGACTGGATAGTGATTTATTTGATAGAGTTCAATTGTTGTTCCCAGATCCTTGGCATAAAAAGAGACATAATAAGAGAAGATTTGTTTCGGAAGTTAATTTGAAGCAGATCAAAAGAGTTTTAAAGCAAAACGGTGTTTTTAGGTTTGTGTCTGATATAGATGACTATAACTTTTGGACTTTGATGATGGTTTCAAAGGTTGATGGTTATTCTATAGGTTATAAAAATTTACAGAGTTATGAAAAAGAACCTTTAGGATGGGCTAAGACTAAATATCAGAAGAAGGCTGTTAGAGAAGGTCGTAGGCCTTTGTTCTTTGATTTTAATGTTGTAAAATAGTCCAATTTTATTGGATTTGTGAATTTTGAATATTTATTCCTGAGAAATGATTTCTTTATGTATTATTTATACACTTCAGAATCATTTTCAGAAAAATCCACCACTTAGGATTGAAATCCTTGTTTGTGGTAAAACATAAACGATTTCAATTTACTTCATTTTGAAATCTACTTATTTTCTAAATCAAAAGTAAACAAATCTCCAAGATTAAATTTTTTATTAGGATGATAGAAAGAAGCCTCAATAATGAGGCTTTTTAATTTTAAGTCTTACTTGTATCTATGTTCCCGTGTAATACATGGAAATGCACATGAGGTATCATTGCAACTTGTTTTCCAACGTTGCTTAATATTTTATATCCTTTATTTTTAATTTCTAATTTTTTGGCAACTTGATTTATTGCATCAAATAGGTCCATTTTTTCCTCTATACTAGCTTCTGCTTGGAAAGAATTAAAATTAGTGTATTTCCCTTTTGGAACTACTAGAGCGTGAATATCTGCGGCAGGACTGATGCTGTAAAATGATATGCAATGCTTGGTTTCAAGAATCTTTTCACAGGGAATCGTTCCATTTATTATTTTTAAGAATACATTCTTATCATCGTATATCTCTTTGTGCATAATATTTTCCTATTTCTTTATTGACAAGGTTTGTTATATAAGCTAGATTAAACTTATAATTGGATATATAAAATATAGGGAGATTTTAATGCCAAAAGAGTTAAAAGTCAAGTCGGTTAGTGATGTTGATAAATATATAGGACAGAGACTTAGAGTTAGACGAATGATGTTGAAATTTAGTCAAAGTGATTTGGCTGAGAAGGTTGGTATAACTTTTCAACAGCTACAAAAGTATGAGAATGGCTCTAATAGAATATCTGCAAGTAGACTTTTTTCATTTTCAAAGTTTTTAAATGTTCCTGTTTCTTATTTCTTCGATGGGTATGAAGGAGAGGATGCAGCTACTGGAATGGTTATGGAAGAAGCTGAAGAATTTGGTTCTTCAAAATCTGCAGATCCTTTTATGGATAAGGATTGTAATAAGCTTGTAATGGCTTACACTAGAATAAATGATGATTCTTTGAAGCAAAAGGTTATGGAGCTTGTAATGTCTTTAGCATCGCTAGGAAAAAATAAATCTATTAAAGACGACTAATGTTTTTATGGATATAAATAAAAAAAGGTGGGATTTTATCCCACTTTTATTTTTTACTTATTGTGTTGCGACTTAAAAGTTTTTCAAACCCACTTTTTTCAGCCGCTGGCGAATGCTTTGCATTCTTGCTTGCTGGCCAGTCGTAAACGGTTTGTTGCGATCAAACTACTTCTTTTCTAGTAGATTGTTGGCTGTTTTTAGTTTACTTAGAACTATGCTCAAAAATCTTGCAGTTTTTTCTCTATCTTCTTTAAGATTTTCTATTTCTTTTTTATCGCCAAGGTTTAATTCTTTTTGTTTAGAAATTATTTCTTTTTGCATACCTATATTGTTATATGTTTTGTAAAGTTCATCAGCTAGATTTATTAATGTCATTAGAGCTTTAGTTGAAAAATCTTCGCTTCCAGTAAATGATTTTTCATTAATGAATTCTGAAAGCATTTGAAGATGTTCTTCTTCACTTTCATTTGCAGATATTATAAAGCTTTTGCCTAATATTTTTAGTTCAATATTTTTCATTATTTTATTTTTTCCAGAGATTTTTTAAGGGTTTTGATTTTAAGTTTGATTTGCTCTTTATTTTCTAGGAGTTTTTGATTTTCTTCTTCAGATTTTTTAAGAGCTTCTTCTATCCTTTTAATCTTGTGAGTATCGACATTAGAAGTGTTGCTTCCGAACTTTTCTAGGAAGCTTTCTTTGTTTTTCTTACTGTTGTTAGTTGGTTTTAGAGCTAACTCATGAGTTCTTCTAGCTTCTTTCCCCAACGCCTCTATTATTTGAAATAAATTCTCCATCACATTTCTCTTGCTAAAGCTTATTTTTCTTATATAATCAAATTAAAACAAAAATGCAATTAAGTCAATTGAAATGTTAGGAGTTTTTTATGAGACCATCAGGAAGGAAGTTGGCCGAACTTAGAAATGTATCTATAGAAACAGGGTTTAATAAGCAAGCGGAAGGCTCTTGTTTGATATCTTTTGGAGATACTAAAGTTATTTGTAATGCCACTGTTCAAGAAAAGGTGCCACCTTTTTTAAGAGGGCAAAGAGTTGGTTGGGTTACCGCAGAATATGGTATGTTACCTAGATCTACTAATGACAGAATGGATAGAGAAGCTGTTAAAGGTAGAGGTGGAAGAACTTATGAAATTCAAAGATTAATTGGTAGATCTCTTAGAGGTGTTGTAAATCTTAGAGAGCTGGGTGAAAGACAAATTATAGTTGATTGCGATGTTATACAAGCTGATGGTGGAACTAGAACTGCTTCTATTACAGGTGGTTTTGTTGCAATGTATTTGGCTTTGCAAAAATTAGTTAAAGATGGTAAACTAGATAGAGTTCCTGTTACTAACTTTTTAGCAGCTGTTTCATGTGGAATATATAAAGGAAGTTGTTGTTTAGATTTAGATTATGATGAAGATTCTAATGCTGAAGCAGATTCTAATTTTGTTATGGATGATAAGGGTAGAATTATTGAAATTCAAGGTACAGCAGAAGAAAAACCATTTACTAAGGAAGAATTTCTTAGGTTAACAGAGCTGGCTGAAAAAGGTATAGAAGAGCTTATTGAGTTACAAAGAGAAGCTTTAAAAGTTAATTAATATTAATAAAAATTAAAAAGGATAGATACAATGGCTAAAAAAGAAACAAAGAAAAACGTTAAAAAAACTTCAAGAGAAATTAGAGAAGAAGGTTTTGAAAATTCATTTATTAGAGAAGTGAATGAAGATGTTCAACAAGATAATTTACAACAATTCCTAAAAAAATATGGTGCTAAAGTAGCGGCTATATGTACAGCTATAATAATGGTTGTTGTTATAAAAACAGTTTATAATAATATTCATGAAAAAAGTGTTATGAGAGAAGCAGGTGTATTTCAAACAGTAGTTTCAAATGTAGATACATTACTAGCTGAAAAGAAGGTTTTGGAAGCAAAAGACATTATTAGAGAGTTTTTAGATGAAGCAAAATATGATTATAAAGATATAGCATATACTATGCTGTTTGAACTTTCTATAAATTCAAATATTGATGAATTAATGGAACTTTTAGGAGAAATGAAAGAAGAAGCTAATACTGATAAAGTTAGAGATTTTGCTACTTTTAATTATTCTATTTTAGCCTATGAAAGAGATGTTAATTTAGAAGGTTTAATTGAAAACTTATCTCCTTTAATGAAAGATAGAAGATCTAATTTTAGAAATAATTCTTATATTTTAATTATTTCAGCTGCTTTAAATTCAGGAAATAATGATGTTGCTAATAAATTTATAGCTGATTTAGAAAGAGATAAAAAATTACCAATTGATATTAAAACTCAATTAGATGGTTTAAAAAAATTAGTTGAAGCTAAATCTTAATTTGGGGATTGTTTATGAGAGAGACTTTTAAATTTAGTTCGGTTTTATGTTTATTATTTCTAACTGCTTGTTCATCTGGTGATGAAATTATTGCAGAAGGTAATAGGGAAAATATTTTTTCATATGATTCTTGTAAAGAGTGTTATTCAACATCTTTAGAGAATAAAGATATATATCTTAAAAAGATTAAATTTGAAAATGAGAAGTTGTTTAATTCTGAATTTGATTTTAAAGAGGTTTCCGATTTTGATATAGAAAATATATCATCTCGTAGAACTGGTAAAAATTTTATTATATCTCCAATAATTAAAAAAGATCTTATTTATACGTTAGATTCTAAATTTACTATTAAGAGTTTTTCTTTAGAGGAAGATGGTTTTGTTTTAGATAAAAGGTTATTAAAGCAAAGTGATTTGATGGAAGAAGAAATTCCTGTTGGATTTACTATAGAAGATGATATGGCTTTTATAGCCTCTTCAAATGGCAGGGTTTTGGCAGTTAATTTGAAAGATGGTTCTGTTTTATGGAATAAGATTTTGGATAAGAAAGTTTTGAAATCAGCACCTGCAGTTTCAAAAAAATATGTTTTTGTTTTGACATCTGATAATGTTTTACATTCTTTTAGACGAGTTGGTGGGTCTGAAGATTTTAAACATAAAGGTTTGCCTGTTTTAACTTCTTTTGAAAAAGGTGCTAAGGTTGTTGTTGATAGAAATCAAAATATAGTAGTTCCATTTTCTAATGGTGAAATTCATTATTTAACATCTAGAGGTAGATTTTTATTTGCTTCAAATGTTAAGAATTATAGAGGTGTTAAAGAGGCTAATTTATTGAAAGATATAGTTGGTGAGCCAGTTGTTGATGGAGATAAGGTTGTTGTAGCTGGTATGGCTAATTCATTGAAAGTTATTAATTTGAGAAATGCTAAAGTTCTTTGGGAAAAGGATTTAAAAGTAGTTTCTAAGCCTGTTGTTGCATATGGTTATGTTTTTGTTCAAGATGAAAATGGAAATATTTTTGCTTTTGGAGAAGATTCTGCGAAAGTTTATTGGAAAAATAAATTGCCTAAGTTAGAAGGTGGTGCTGTTTGGTTTGGTCCGGTTGAAAATAGTGGTAAATTGTTGTTTTCATCTTCAGATGGAAGATTATTAGTTTTGGATATGAAAAGTGGCGAAGAACTATTTATTAAAAAACTTTATGATGATGGTTTTGCACAAGAAGTTATAGTTTCAGGAGAGAATATTATTTTAACTATGGAAGATGGTGAAATTAAAATCCTGAGGTAATTATCATGGAAAAAATTGTTTTAGATAATGAAATTAAAAAAGCTGTAGATGTTATTCTGAATGGTGGAGTTGTTGCTTTTCCTACGGATACTGTTTGGGGCTTTTTTTGTTCTCCTTTTGAAAAGGGTGCAGTTGAAAAGCTTATAGATTTAAAAGGTGAAAGACCAGGTAAATTCTTTGTTCTTAATTCAACAAAGGCTGTTGCTGAAAAATATGCAGATTTTTCTGAATTAGAAAATAAATATGTTGATAAGTGGCCAGCTCCCTTTACAATGATTGTTAAATCTCAAAGATGGTGTGAGAGAGACTTTGTTTCAGGGGTTTTAAACAATGATCAAAAATTTTCTATTAGAGTTCCTAATTATGATATTCTTTTGGAGTTTTTAGATAAGGCTGGTATTCCGCTGATTTCAACAAGTGCAAATGTTACAGGTGAAGATATTTGTGTATCATCAGAAGATGTTAAAAAGAAATTTTCTAAAAATTCTAATTTAGCTTATGTATTTACAGAGGATAATGAAAAAGCGGTTGGTGAAAGTTCTACTCTGTTTGAAGTTTTACCTGATGGTAATGTTAAAATATATAGACAGGGGGCTTTTGTTTTAGATGAAAAATAAGCAAAGAAAAATAGTTGTTTTTTGTGGTGCGACAGCTTCTGGGAAGTCTTCTTTAGCTATGGCTTATGCTTTGGAAAATAATGGTGTAATTATAAATTTTGATAGTCAGCAAGTTTATAAGGATTTGAGAGTTTTAAATGCTAGGCCTTCTGAAGAAGATGAGAAAATTGTTGAACATAGATTGTATGGCTTCTTAACAGGGAAAGATGCTTTTAAAAACTTTTCTGTTACTGATTGGTGTGAATTGGCTAAAGAAGAATGTGAGAAATGTTTTTCTGAAGGTAAAATTCCAGTTTTAGTTGGAGGGACAGGTTTTTATTTACAAGCTTTTATGGAAGGATTATCTCCAGTCCCTGAGCTTCCTGGTAAGAAAAGGGAGGCTGTTTATAAAAGGTTAGATGAATTATCAAATGAGGAATTGTTTGATAAATTAAAGATGAATGATCCTATTTTAGCTGATAAATTAGAAGTTGCAGATAGATATAGAGTTTGTAGAGCATTGGAAGTTTTTGAAATTTGTGGAAAGCCTTTATCTTATTATCAATCTTTGCTAAAGATATCTGTTATGGACGATGTTGAATTTGAGGTTAATTTTATTTTTAGAGAAAGAAAAGTTCTTCATGATAGGATTAAGGATAGATTTCATCAAATGTTGAAACTTGGAGCTATGGATGAAGTTAAAACTCTTTCTTCTATGGATGGATTTATTTTAGATAAAGGGGTTTCAAGAAGTATTGGAGTTTCAGAGTTTTACTTATTTTCTAATGGCAAAATTTCTTGGAAAGAAGCTGTTGAAAGATCTATTCAAGCTACTAAAAAATATGCTAAAAGACAAAATACATGGTTTAAAAGACAAGTGCAAAATTTACCCGATAATGCAAAGTTAAATGTTTTGAAATAAATTATTGACTTTCTGTATGGCATGTATTATTATTCTAGCAATTCGTTAATATGATGGAGGAATGGCTGAGCGGTCAAAAGCATCAGACTGTAAATCTGACGAGGTTACTCTACGTAGGTTCGAATCCTGCTTCCTCCACCATTTATTTTTGGGAGTTATTATGTTACATCCTGAAGTTTTTATGTTTTTAATTATATTTTTACTTATAGAGATTATGAACTTTTGTTCTTCTATTTCTTTTAAGAATATCTTTGTTAAAGAAGGTTTAATTCCTTTTTTTAGATTGCTATTATCATCATTCTTTATATATATAATTGAAAGTAATTTTCTTATGGAAGAATTTAAATTATTTTTTCCTATATTTTTGTTTTTAATTCTTACATCTGGTTTTGATTTTTACTTTAGAATGAAAGGTTTGGGTAAGATAAATTTATTTAAAGAATTTTTTTTGAAAAATAAATTTTTATTCTATATTTTATTATTGTTTTTATTGATATCGTTTTTGTTTTTAATCAAATATTCCTTTATTACCATAGATTTTTTTGTTCTTGCTGGATGTTTGTATTTGTTAGTTAATGTGAAATTTAATTTTGTTAAGATTATATCTTTTTTATTAATTTTATTAATTATTTATTTTAATTTTACCATAGTTTCATCTTATATGTTTTTGGGAAAATTATATTCAAAAGAAGTTATTCAGATTAGTAAAATTGATATTTTAAATGGTTTGTTTACAGGTTATAAATGGTTATTGTATGTGATTTTATTTTATGCAATATATGTTATATCTTTTTTAAAGAAACTCTTTTTACAGAAGGTAAAATTCAACAATAGAAAAAAATTAAATTCTCTGCTTGTTTTTTGTTTTGTTGTTTTTTCAATTTTCTTTACAAGAGCTTTCGCTTCGTTATTATCAACGACAGATTTAGATTCTAAATCCAGAGATGACGCTCTTAGTTTGTCGAAGGTGGATTTATCAGTTTTTAATGATGTTAAGTTCGATAAAAATTTAGTCATGATTTATTTGGAAAGTTTTAGTACTGACTTTGTGTTGAAATATAAGAATTCAACACCGTTTTTGAATTCTCTATTGGACAATAAAAATTCAATTTTTTATAAAAATTATTTGCAAAAGGAAAGTGCTACTAGAAGAGGGATAAAATCATCATCTTGTGGTTATAATTCTTCTAATGGTGTTTATTGTTTGGGGGATTTTTTGAATGAAAAGGGTTATGAACAAACATTTTTGGGTGGCGCTAAATTATCTTATTCTCAGAAGGGTAAGTTATTTAAAAGGCATAAGTTTGATAATCTTTTAGGGAAAAATAAATTAGAAAATTTATATGGAAAAAAATCATTATTATCTTCCGGTTGGGGAGTTTCTGATGAATATTTATTTAAACATACATTGGATATTATTAATTCTGCTGATGAGAATGGAGAATTATTTAATATTACTGCTTTAACACTAGATACTCATGATGAGAATATTTATTCAAGTGTTTGTGATAGGGAAATTGAATTGGTTGAAAGTGGTAAAAATACTTTTCTTAAAAATATTAGATGTACAGATTACTTGTTAAGTAGATTTTTTGTAGATATTAAAAGTAAAAAGTTTTTTGAAAATACTGTTTTTGTTTTGATAGGAGATCATCCTTTTAGGCGTTCTGATAAATTAGATATTCCTTTGGATGATAATAGAACCTTTTTTATGATTTTAAATGCGAAGCCTGTTGAGGACAGAATTAATTCAGAAATTATTTATCCTAAGGACGTAATGCCTATTATATTAAATAATTTGTCTAATTAGCAAAATCATACTATTTCTTTGACTTTTACTCTTTCACTACTATATAATTATTGTATAAAAATGAAAGGTATTTGATAGTGTTTAAGAAGAATAAAACTCAAACTGACATCACTGATTTTTTAGATGAAGAAGATGAAGTTTTTGAAAATGATGAAAAAGCTAAAATGAAATCCTTAGAAAAGGGTGTTTATGTTGTACCTCTTAAGGATGTTGTTTTATTTCCAAAGGTGGTTTCTCCACTTTTTATTTCTAGAGAAAATTCTATTGCTACTTTGGAAGAAGCTATAAAAAGAAAAGCAAAAGTAGTTTTTGTTGCTCAAAAAGATAAATCAGTTGTATTTCCACTTTCTAAAGATTTATTTAGGGTTGGTGTAGTTGCTAATGTACTTCAGTTTATGAAGTTACCTGATGGTGCTGTTAAAGTTCTTGTTGAAGGTGAGTCAATTGTTAATGTTACGAAGTATAGTGCTTTAAAAGGTCCTTTTATTAGAGCAGATGTGTCTCCTATTGAAGACATTGAGGAATATGACCAAAAAGAAAAGGACTTCTTGATAGATTCAGTTGTTAGATCTTTTTCTAAATTATCTAAATCTCGTCCTGAAATAACGGAAGATTCAATAAATTCTATTTCTTCTATAAAAGAAGATTCATTGTTTATAAATGCAGTTATGTTGCATTTGAATTTATCTATTAAAGATAAGCAAGCTATTCTAGAGCAAAAGAATAATGTCGATAGAATGGAAAAGCTTCTTATGTTCTTAGAAAGAGAAATTTATTTACAAGATATTGATGTTAAAATTAAAGATAGAGTTAAAAGTCAGATA
Source organism: Alphaproteobacteria bacterium (assembly GCA_025210155.1). Classification (NCBI taxonomy): domain Bacteria; kingdom Pseudomonadati; phylum Pseudomonadota; class Alphaproteobacteria; species Alphaproteobacteria bacterium. The sequence goes on from JAOASE010000012.1 coordinate 20,078, forward strand.
GATAAAAACCAAAAAGAATTTTATTTAAATGAGCAAATTAAGGCTATTCAAAAAGAGCTTGGTGCTGATGAAGATGAAATTGATGAATATGAAAAAACCTTAGTTGGGCTTAAGTTAGATGAGCATTTGGAAAAGAATGTTAAGAAGGAAATTCATAAGTTGAGAAAGATTCCTCCTATGTCTGCTGAGTCGACAGTTGTTAGAAATTATTTGGATTGGATTTTTTCTTTACCTTGGAAAAAGAAGTCTGATTTGAAAAATAGTTTGAAAGAAGCTAAGGAAATTCTTGATAGAGAACATTATTCTTTAGATAAGATTAAAGATAGAATTCTTGAACATCTTGCTGTTCAAAATAGAACAGGAAAGGTTAAGGGAAATATACTTTGTTTTGTTGGTCCTCCAGGTGTTGGTAAGACATCTTTGGGTAAGGTTATTGCAGAAGCTACAGGTAGAGATTTTGCTAGAGTTGCTCTTGGCGGAGTTAAAGATGAATCTGAAATTAGAGGGCATAGAAGAACTTATATAGGAGCTATGCCTGGTAGAATTATTCAATCTATGAAAAGAGCAGGAAGCAGAAATCCTTTAATGCTTTTAGATGAAATTGATAAGATGGGTAATGATTATAGAGGGGATCCTTCTTCTGCATTGTTAGAAGTTTTAGATCCTGAGCAAAATAATACTTTCCATGATCATTATTTAGATATGGATTATGATTTATCTGATGTAATGTTTATTACTACAGCTAATTCATATGATATTCCTCATGCTTTGAGAGATAGAATGGAAATAATTAACTTGTCTGGTTATACTGAAGATGAGAAATTGAACATTGTTAAAAATCATTTATTACCAAAAAAATTAGCAGATAACGGACTGAAAGATTCTGAATTTGTTATGGGTGATAAAGCTATAAGGTCTATAATTAGATATTATACTAGAGAGGCTGGTGTTAGAAATCTTGCTAGAGAGATTGATAATATTATGAGAAAAGTTGTTAAAGAATTGGATTCTTATGTTGCAAGCAATATAGGAGATATGTTCTGTCCAACTTTTGTTGAAATTACAGAGCATAATTTAGATAAATACTTAGGTGTTAAGAAGTTCTCTTATAAATCTAAAGAAGACGATGATCTAATTGGTGTTGTTAATGGTTTGGCTTGGACATCTGTGGGTGGAGATATGCTTTCTATAGAGGCTATTTCTATGGCAGGTAAGGGTAATTGCATTCTTACAGGTAAGCTTGGAGATGTTATGAAGGAGTCTATACAAGCAGCTTATTCTTATGTTAAGGCTAATGCTAAATCACTTGGTTTGGATGAGAAGAAGTTTGAAAAGATGGATGTTCATGTTCACGTTCCTGAAGGGGCAACTCCAAAGGATGGTCCTTCGGCAGGTATTACTATGTTTACGGCTATAGTTTCATTATTGACTGGTAAGGCAGTAAAAAGTGATGTTGCTATGACTGGTGAGATTACATTGAGAGGAAGAGTTCTTCCTATTGGTGGATTGAAAGAGAAGTTGTTGGCGGCTTTAAGGGGTGGAATTAAGACAGTTATTATTCCTAAGGAGAATGAAAAAGATCTTGCTGAAATTCCTGAGAATGTGAAAAGAGATTTGAACATTATTCCAATTTCATCAGTGGGTGAGATATCGGAGGTAGCTTTTTAAAATTAAACTGCGTCTTTTGCACGAATTTTAAGCAAATCATCAATTATTAAATTTAAGTCATTTATTTCTTATAAACTCCTTAAATTTAAAATTTGATTTACTTATCTTCGCACAAAATATAAAAAGTCCTTGCAGTTTTGTGAGGGGTATTTTAAAAATAAAAAAGGAGTTGTGATTAACTCCTTTTTTGATTCTTTGTTTTATTGATTATCTCATTTTAGTCATAGACTCAGTGAAGATTTTTTCAACAGTCTTTTTAGTGGCTTTAGTTGGAGCCATACTTAAAAGTAATCCTAGAGATGGAGTTTCGAACGCAAGACTTACTAATTGTTTAATGTCGTCTTTTGTGAAACCTTCATCTTTTAATTTAGATTTAACACCTACAGAGAAAATCCAGTTTTCAAGAGCTTTGGCAACTTGGTTTCCAGTTTTTTCTTTTCCAGTTAGGATTGGTGATAAAATTTCTTTTAGAACTTCTGATTTAGCAGGGTATATTTCTTTAACTACAGAAGGAACTAACATTGCTAGGCCTAATCCGTGAGGTAGTTTTGGATGCATACCACTTAGAGGGTGTTCTAATGCATGAGTATAATGTAATAATCCATGGTCAAAAGAAACTCCTGCTATTGTTGCAGCATATGCTAAGTAATATCTAGCTTCTAAATCTTTTGGATTTTTAATTACTGTAGGAAGATGTTCAGCTACTAGTCTGATAACTTCTTTTGCAAGAGTTATAGAATATGGAGATGCCATTTTAGTAGTTGCTGCTTCGATAACGTGATTAACTGCGTCTATAGAAACGTATTTAGTTTGGTTTTCTGATAGAGTTGTCATTAATGCAGGGTCAACGATTGAAACCATTGGGTAAATACAGTCGTATGCTAATGCAGGTTTCCATCCGCTTTCTTCAATAGTAGCAACGGCAAATCTATTTCCTTCTGTACCAGTTCCGTGAGTTAGATTGATTGCTACAACTGGAGCGGCTTTTGTTGGAGTGAATTCAAATCCGTAAAGTTGTCTTGCATTTTTTCTTTTGTTTTCTAGCAAGATAGCTGTTGATTTACCAGCGTCTATTGCAGAGCCACCACCAATTGCGATAACTGCTTTGGCACCAAACTTTTTACCTAATTTAGCTGCGATATCTACATGGTCAACAGTTGGGTTTGGAGTAACTTCATTGAATGAAACAAACTTAATTCCATTTTCAATTAGAGCTGCTTCAACATGTTTCCAAGCGCCTGTTGCTTTATATGCATTTCTTCCAGTCATAACTAGAACCTTATTTATTTTTTTTGATTTTAAATCTTTAGCTATATCATTTATTTTTTTGATAGCTCCGATTCCGAAGTAAACAGGATTTTTAAATCTGAATTCTCTTACTTCTTTTATGTTTACTTGATATTGTGTCATAGTAACCTCTCCTTTGAATAATATAAGAAATTGTTGTATCTATAATACCTTATTTTTTGTAGTTTTTCAACAGGTGATTGAAATATATTTTTATTTCTTTTTCTTTTAATTTTCTTGAAGTGAAGTTGTTTTTAAACTATAATTTTTCTAAATTTATTTTAGGAGGTTTCGATGGAAATTAAAAAGCGTGAAGAAATTGTTATTGTTGGATCTGGTATAGCAGGATTAACTGCAGGTATTTATACTTCTAGAGCTGGTTATGAACCTTTAATTATTTCAGGTAATTCTAGAGGTGGACAAACTGCTGAAACTCATGATATAGAAAATTATCCAGGATTTAAAGATGCTATTTCTGGATTTGAATTGATGGGAAATACGGAAGCTCAAGCTGTTAAGTATGGATCGAGAATGTTGAGTGGTGAAGTAGTTGATTTTGATCTTTCAGATGAGGATAATAAAAAAGTTATTTTGAGGGATGGAACAGAAATAGTTGCTGATTCAATTATTTTTGCTACTGGTGCATCACCAAGAAAAACAGGCTTACAAAGTGAGTTAGATTTTGCTGGTAGGGGTGTTTCTTATTGTGCAGTTTGTGATGGTAATTTTTATAGAGGTAAAAAAGTTGCTGTTTTAGGTGGTGGAAATTCTGCTGTTGGAGAAGCTCTTTATTTATCTAATATTGCTAGTGAAGTTTATTTAATTCACAGAGGTGAGGAATTCAACAGAGCTGAAAAAGTTTTTGTGGATCAGCTTTATGAAACTAAGAATATAAAGATTATTAAAAATTCTGGTATCAAAGAAGTTTTAGGTGATGCTATGGGTGTTAATGCTGTAGTAGTTGGTCATGAAGATTCAAATGATGCTGAGAAAATAGAAGTTGATGGTCTTTTTGTTGCTATAGGTAAAGTTCCTAATACAAGTTCGTTAGAAGGTAAGGTGGATTTAAAGCCAGGTGGTTATGTTAAAACAGAAGGTCAATCTACAGAGACGAATGTGGAAGGCTTTTTTGTTGCAGGTGATATAGCTTCTCCTTTTCAACAGATAGTTATTGCTGCCGGTCAGGCTGCTGTTGCTGCGATTGAATGTCAGGAATATTTATCTAAAAAAGGTGTTGCACCGGTTAAGGAATCAACAGGAGCATATTAAATTTTTTGAAATAATATATTGGAAATTTTGAATAAAAAACCTCTCAATTGAGAGGTTTATTTTTTATTAAGCTAGTTTTATTAAGCTAATTTTATCTAGTGTTTTAACTTCACTGTTGTCGAAAATTATTTTTTCTTCAGGGTTGTGAGTTAGTCCAGTAGCCTTATTATCAGAAATGTCGACTTTGATTATTACTATTTCTGTAACACCGTCATTTCTTTTTCTTTTTAATATAGCCAGGTCACCGTCTTTAACATCTTCAGATTTATCTGCGAATATTATGCTTCCGTTAGGAATTAAAGAGCCTAGTTTTTCATTGCTGATTTGAACAGCGTAAGTATCATGCCAGTCTTTTTCTAGATAGATAGGGCATTCAATAAGGTTACTTTCATTTTTAGCTATAATTAAGTTTCCTTCAGAATCATGTTCTTTATAAAAAGGAACTTTATATTTACCAGAGTTTTTAGCACCTCTGTTTGCTATATCGCTGAAATGAGTAAGTTTGAATTCACCTTGATTTTTTCTAAGATGTTTATTTAATTCACCCTTAACAGATCTTTCTTTGATTCTAGTAACCATATCTTCAATTTCCATGCCTAAAGCACCTGCTATTGAAGCTAGTTCGTTTTTGTATATTTCTCTTTGACCCATTTCAACTCTGTGATAAACAGAAACAGTCATTAGAGCTTGTTTAGCAAAATCGGCTAGGTTGATTTTTCTTTCTTTTCTTAATTCTCTTAGGCCAGCACCAAAAACTTTAAGACCTGAGTTTTCGTTTGCAGAAATTCTTTTTTCAGCTTCTTTTTTCCATTCTTCTAGTATGGCTTGGTCTTCATCTTTTTCTTTAGAGATGAAAATATCGTCTGTCGTACAATTAAGAAACTCAATGATTTTTATCATTTGTTCTTGGCTGATTCTTCTATATCCTCTTTCTATTTTAGATATAGCAGAAAGAGAAACGCCCAGTAAATCTGCGATTTCTTGCATCCCAACGCCTTTTGCTTTTCTTGCGCTTCTTAGCTTATTTGGGAAAATAATTTCTTCCATTTGTTCGTTTCCTTATTCTTTGTAGTCATTATTTTCTTATAAAATATTTTTTTTTGTCATAAATGTCAAGTTTTTATTTAAAAAAAATTTTGTCTAAAGTTGATTTGAAGAATTGAGTTGACTTTCTTATTTTAATGTGTAATATACCCAACATATTGAAAAAAGAACAATTTTATGAGGTTTGTTATGAAAATTAGATCATCTTTAAAATCTTTTATGAAAAAGGGTAAGTTAATAAAAAGAGGTAAAACACTAATAGTTATTGACCCTAAAAACCCTAGGATTAAAGTTAAACAAGGTAGAAAAAAATAAATTGGTTTTGTTTTTTGACTTGATTTAGATTGAGTTAAGATACTTGTTTTATTATTGATATAGGAGCTCTCTGGAATTCTGGGGAGTTTTTTATTTCATATGATTGTTTTCACAACCGTAGTGCGTTTAATAATTAACTTGCCTTTTTTTTGCTATTATAATAATATAGGTCTATTAAACGAAAGAAATTTTTTAAAACGATAACAGAGGTATAGATGTTTTTAGATGTTAGGCAAATATTAAGACCTGATTTTCAATGTTTTTTTACATTGTCTATTCTGTTATTGATTTTTTCAAATAAAAGTGAAAAAGAAAGATATGCTTTTGGCAATTTTTCTTCTTTTTTAGTCGCTTTGGCTACAAATAACTTAATAAATAAATTTGGTGCTAAGAAAATTTATGCAAGAAATAATCTCATAAATAATAGTGCTGATTATATAGGAAATGGAGCTTTAATGGGAAGCTCGAAAGGATTGATTAAAAATGACAAAACAAATGATGATAGATTATACTCATCCGGAGGAAACTCGTGTAGCCTTAACGGAAAATGGGTATCTTCAAGACTTCGAAATAGAAACAACTACTAAAAAAGAGTTGAAATCTAATGTGTATTTGGCGAAAGTTGCAAGGGTAGAACCTTCTTTGCAAGTTGCTTTTGTTGAATATGGTGGTGGTAGACATGGTTTTCTGCCGTTCTCAGAAATACATCCAGATTATTATCAAATACCTGCAAAAGATAAAGAGGTATTCCTTAGTTCTATGAAAGGGGATACTGACTTTGTTGATTCTGATATGGAAGAATTAGATGGTGATGATGATAGAGAATTTGTAAAAAATAAAGAAAATAGACATGTTGTAGAGACTTTTTCTGAAGATGATGATGATCATGAAAAATCTTTTGAAGATTTAAAGAAAAGTCTTTTGGCTAAATATAAAATACAAGATGTTATTAAACCGAGACAATTACTTCTTATTCAAGTTGAAAAGGAAGAAAGAGGTAATAAAGGAGCTGCAGTTACAACCTATCTTTCTTTAGCTGGTAGATTCTGTGTGTTTATGCCAAATTCTGGAAAGAAATTAAAATATGGTGTTAGTAGAAAAATTTCTTATAGACCAGAAAGAAGAAGAATTAAAGATATTCTTTCTAAATTTAAAATTGCTGATGGTCAAACTGTTATAGTTAGAACTGCTGGTGAAGATAAATCTAAGAGAGAATTGAAAAAAGATTATGATTTCTTAATGTCTGTTTGGGAAGAAATTAAAGAAAAAACAGTTCATTCTGAAGCGCCGGCATTAATTCATGATGATGGAAATCTTTTGAAAAGAGCATTTAGAGATATGCTTAAGGAAGATATTGATGAAGTTATTATTGATGGAGATAAAGGTTTTGAAAAGGCTAAAGAGTTAGTAAAAGGTTTAGGTATTAAATCTAAAATTATAACTAATCATAAAGGTAAGGTTCCTTTATTCTTGGATGCTGGTATAGAAAGACAGATTGAAGCTATGCATTCTCCAATAGTTCAATTGAAATCAGGAGCTTATTTAGTAATAGATCAAACAGAGGCTTTAGTTTCTATAGATGTTAATTCAGGTAGATCTACTAAAGAAAGAGATATAGATTCTACAGTGTTGAAGACTAATATTGAAGCTGCTAAAGGTGTTGCAAGACAATTGAAGATGAGAGATATGTCTGGTTTGATAGTTATTGATTTTATTGATATGTCTAATCCTGAAGATAATTATAAGCTTGAACAAGAAATGAGAAAAGCTCTTAAAGATGATAGATCTCGTGTTCAAATGGGTAGAATTAATAATTTTGGTTTGATGATTCTTTCAAGACAAAGATTAAAACCATCATTTATTGAAAGTAGTTATAATGTTTGTCCTCATTGTGAAGGAACAGGATTGGTACCTTCTGTACAAACTGCATCAGTTATGACTATTAGACACATTGAAGAAGCTTTATTAGATAAACATTCTGATAGAATGGTTGTTAATGTTCCTTCAGAAGTTGGTTTGTATATATTAAATCAAAAGAGATATGATATTTCTAATTTAGAAGAAAAATATAATACTTCTATTATAATCATGGGAGATGATACTCTTATGAATTATAGAGAGTATAAAGTTGAAAGATTTTCTTTAAATAAAAATTTAGATGGTTTTATGAAAGAAAAAGAAAGTGTTGGTTCTAGAAAAAATTATAATAAAAAATCTAAACAAGATAGAGAAACTATAAAGGGCACTAGAATTAATAAAAGAAATAAATCTTCTAATAAAAAATCTAAGAAGGGCATTTTTAATGGTTAAGATTATAAACATTGGTGAGAAGTATGATGGAGCAAGGTTAAATAGATTTTTCTTAAAGGAATTTCCAGGTTTAACTAAATCTAATTTAGAAAAGCTTCTTAGAAAAGGTCAAATAAGAGTAAACAAAGGGAGAGTTAAATCTTCCTTTGAGCTTTCTTCAGGTGATGAAGTTAAGGGGCCTGAGTTTTTAAATGATTTTGTCGAAGCAAGAGAGAATAAAATTTCTTTTGATGAAAAGACAATGAAAGAATTTAAAGATTCTATCATTTATCAAGATGAGAGTTTGTTGGTTGTTAATAAACCCTCAGGTTTAGCATCTCAAAAGAGTAAGTTTGCCAAGGTTGCTTTGGATGAAATAGCTAAAGCTCATGATGAGAATTTAAAATTATTACATAGGCTTGATAAAGAAACATCAGGTTTGGTTATGTTTGCGAGAAACTTAAAGGCTGCTAAGAAGTTTTCAGAATTCTTTAGAGAAAGCTCTATTCACAAGACTTATGTTGCTTGTGTTAGTGGTACTATGCCTCAAGAAAGTGGTCAGATAAAATCTTTTCTTTATGAGGATGAGAAAACTGGTAAACAAGCTAGTAAATCTGATATATCTGGAATTAGAAGAGAGGATAGACCTAAATATAAGAGATCTTTAACTGAGTTTGAAGTTAAGGATGTTGTTGCTGGTAAATTGGCTTTTGTTGAATTACATCCTTTGACGGGAAGAAAGCATCAATTGAGAGTTCATATGTCAGATTTGGAATGTCCTATTTTAGGTGATAAAAAGTATTCAGATATTAATGTAAAAGATTTTTCTGAAGAACTTAGATTCAATATTCCTGAAAATATGTTTTTACATGCTTGGAAGGTTGAGTTTTTCCATCCTATTTTGAGAAAGAATGTAAAATTAAAAGCTGATTTTCCATCTCACTTTAAAAAGTTAATGAAGCATTTTGATACTAGCTTTTAAATTTTGAGGGCTTAAAAATGAAGAAGAAAAATAAAAGAAAATTTTTTAATAAGGTTGCTTGGAAAAAGCGATTAAAAAAGTTTAAGAAGAAAATATATTCTTTTAAAACCTATGTTACTTTGTTGCATAAAATTTTTAATTTTCTTTTACTTTCTTTTAAAACAATATTTATATTATTAATAATTTTATTAATATCTTCTAAGTTTATTTTATCTTTTATTGATAGTTCTGATTATAGAGATGATATTTCAAATTACGTTAATGAAAGTTTGGGTGTGGAACTTCTTATTAATGGTGATTTGGAATTGGATCTTATGTCTCCAAATCCGAAGCTAGTTTTTAATGATGTTGTTTTTAAAGATGAAATAGAGTTTTTAAAAGCTAGAGAAATAAAGATTGAGATTTCTCTTTGGGAACTTTTCTTTAATAAATTATCTTTTTCTAATTTAGAAGTTTTTGATGGGACTTTAATTATTAATAAAGAGGTTATCAAAAATATTGCTGAAGAAGTGGATGAAGAAGATTCGGCTTTTAAAACGATTGATAATAATACTTTATTGTTAGATAACAGTGAGAAAGTTGAAAAAGACGATTCGACAGGCTTTATATCTAGATATATTGATAGATTGAAGTTTTCTTTTGATAGTATTTTTATTCAAAATTTTCATATTATAGCTAATAAAAAGGATATAAAAGTAGATGCTTTGAAATTAAATAATGATAAATTTCAAAGTAATTTTAGAGGTATTGTAGATTACAATAAGAAAAAAATTAAAATTGATTTTGATACAAATGAGATCGAAAAATTAGTTGATAATTTGATAAATGATGGAGAAATTTTCTTAGATGGAGAAGTTATTTTAAATGGAGCTAAGTTAAAGACTTTAATGAAAGTTGGAAACTTTTCTTCTGACTTTAAAATTGTTGGAAGGTTGGATTTCGTTTCTGAAGATTTGTTTTCTAACTTAAAAAGTTTTGATATAGAGGCAATTTCTTTACCTACTTTAAAAGCTAAATCTAACTTTATTTTTTCTAAAAATTATTTAATGTTTTCTGATATGAAATTAGATTTGGGAAAATCTAATTTAAGAGGAAGTGTTGAAGGTGAGTTTAATTCTAAGAGACCTAATTTTAAAATTTTACTTGAATCTGATTACATAGATTTAGATGAGGTTTTACAATATGAAGAATATGCATCAGAGGAATTAGATGAAATTATAAAAAAAGATAAAGAGCTAAATGCCTTTAAGGATATTCCACTTTTTGCAGATACTTTTAATTCTTTCAATGTGAATGTTAATTTAGACTTTAAATATTTTGTTGCTTATCGAAATTTAAATCTTTCAAATACTAAATTTGATTTTGTTTTGAATGATGGTATTGGAATATTAAAATCGTTTAAAACAAATATAGCAGATGGATTTGTTGACATGCTTGTTTTAGCAGATGTTTCGGATGGTAAAAATTTAGTATCTTCTTTAAAGCTTAATGCTGATAATGTTGTTGTTGCAAAAATATTATCTCAAGTTGGTTATGAAGATTTTGCTAAAGGTGGAGCATCTATGCTTAGAATTGCTTTAGATTCAAAGGGAACTGATTTAGAGGAGTTGATGGCGAATTTAAATGGTTCCGTAAAGGCAAGGACTATAGAGGAAATGAAGGTTGATGATTTAGGATTTGAATCTTTAAGTTCTGATTTATTAACGACTACATTAAAGGCAGGGACCAATGCAATAAAGACAGTTGGTGATACTGTTAAAGATGTTTTTGTTAAAAAGAAAAAAAGAAATAAAAAGAAAAGAAAAATTAGCTGTATATCTACCAACTTAAATATTAAAGATGGAAAAACTAAAAGTGATAGAGGTATTGCTATGGAAAGTTCTAAGTTTAATATGGTTATTGATGGATATGTAGATTTTAAGAAAGAGGAAATGGACGTTTCAATTCTACCAGTTAGAAAAGAAGGATTTAAATTAGGTCTGAATGTAACTCCTTTAGATCTGATAGCTATTAAAGGATCTTTGGCTGAACCTAAGATAGTTATTGATGAAAACTCTTTGACTAGAGAGGCTAGTGAGTTGGCATTTATATCTCTTGTTTTGGCTCCAGTAACAGGCGCTACTAGCTTAGCAGCTACTGGTTTAACAACGGTGTTTACTAGGTCCTTGTTGGATGAAGTTAATAAAGATGAGCATCCTTGTAGAACAGCTTGGTTGGGTAAAAACAATGATAATAAAGATGTTAAGTTTAAAGAAGAAGATAGTTTGTTGGCTGATAAAAGATTTGGAGAGGTTTCTTATAGGGCTGAATTTTTGAAAAAGAATATAGATGCTGAACTTAGAAAATCTAAGTTTTCAATAAAAAAGAAGTTGGAAGTTAATGAGGATAAATCTTTAAACTTAAAAAATGAAGTAGATAATATTACAGATAAAAAAGAAAACCTTCAAAATTAATTTGAAGGTTTTTTGTTTTCTTATTAGTTTAGTTCTTGATTACAAGATGGACATTTCTTAAATCCAAATCCAGTAACTCCTTTTATGCAATTAAATATATAATATACATTTGTGAACATTATTATGCCTAGACCAATATTAGTTGCGAATGGATATACTAATAATCCGATTAATGATAGTGAAAGAGTTGTCATCCAGAAAATGCTTATGTTTGATAGTAGTGCACATTCTTTTTCTGAAAGGGCTTTTTTCATTGTAAATCTAATGATACTAGCGGCTATAAGTAATATTACAGAGATAACTGAAAATACAGGTATCATCAGAGCTAGTTTCATATATTTTAAGAATTCATTGTTTGATAACTTTTCTTTTATTTTTGTTATAATAGGATGAGATTTTTGTTTTGCAATTTCATCTTTAACGTTTATGTCTAATTTGAAATTAGCTTTTGCTTTTGATTTAACTTTCTTTTCTATGTTTTTAAACTCTTTAGGAGTTTCTTTTTTGAAAAGAGATGATGCAATAGATATTGCATTTTTACTGCTAATTTCTTTTTTTACTATATCTTTTGTTTCATCTTCAGTTGTGTCGAAAGATTTTTTTATTTGTTTTTCTTTTTCTTTAACAACATCGTCGAAACCTTCGTATAGTTGATATGCTTTATAGGCATCATCAGCTTTTTCAACATATTGTATTGTTTTTTGATTTATTTCTTCTATTTTTGGTAGGTGTTTTGTTACAAAAATATAGCTTGTTAGATATGGTAATAAAAGAACTATGAAAAGTAATTTTATAAAATATTTTTTTAAGAATTTCATCATTGTTTTTCTCCGTTTTTATTTAGCTACAACAACCATAGCTTCTTTTATTATTTTTCCGTTTAAAGTGTAACCTGTTTGTATTTCAGAAATTATAGTTCCGCTTTTTTCACCAGTATTTTCTAATTGTTGAATTGCAGAGTGTTTTTCTGGATCGAATGCTTTACCTATGCTTTCTATTGCTTTAATACCTTGTTCAGAAAGAGATGATTTGAAAGTTTCTTGAACTAGCTTTAAGCCCGATATAAGATTTTTGATATCGTTGTTTAAAGCTTCTTTTTTATGCGCTTCTTCGAAAGAAAATATAGTTCTGTTTAAATTATCAAGAACGGGTATTATTGAGTTTGCAAAAGATGATTTCGCACTATCTGTTCTTAATTTTATTTCGTTTAAACTTCTTTTTTTTGTGTTTTCTAGTTCTGCGTAAGATCTAAGAAGTTCATCTTTTAAAGTTTTAATTTCTTCTGTTTTTGAACATGCTTTATTTTCTTTATTCTTGCAACATTTTTTTCCTTTGTTACATTCTTTGTTTTCACAGTTCTTTTTATTTTGACAACATTCTTTATGTTTATCAGTCATTTTTTTTTCCTTTCAGATTTTGTTTCTATTGAAGTAATGGAGACCATGATGGGTCAGATGCTTCAGTAGGTGTGTAAAGTTCTCTCTCGTTATAACCTGTAATGTCTATAGAATAAACTCTAGTTTCATCAGTGTTTCCGATTAATTCTTGTTTGTAATATATAAGCCTTCTTCCATTTGGAGACCAAGATGGAGATTCTAAATTAAATGCTTTTGTTAAAAGTCTTTCTCCAGATCCATCTGTATACATAACTCCTAAATAGAATTCACCTCTTAATATTTTTATGAATGCGATGTAATCACCTCTTGGTGACCACATAGGATCTCCATATCTACCTTCTCCGAAGCTGATTCTCCTTGCATTAGATCCGTCTCTATCCATTGTGTATATTTGAGGCCTTCCACTTCTGTCAGAAACGAATGCCACTTGTTCTCCATCAGGGGAGAAGCTTGGAGATGTATCTATTCCAGAATTTCTTGTAAGTCTTTCTAATTCTCTTGTCATTAAATCCATTTCGTAAATGTCTGTATTTCCTTTTCTTGCTATACTCATAATTAATTGGTTCCCGTCAGGAGAGAAGACAGGTGCAAATGACATTCCTGGGAAATTTCCAATTATAGATTGTTGACCTGTTTCTAGATTGAAAAGGTAAACTTGTGGTTTGTTGTTGAAGAAAGTCATATAAGTTATTTCTTGTGATGCAGGTGAGAAGTTCGGAGTGAATACAGGAACTCTTCCGCTAGTAAGGTATTTTAAATTTGCACCGTCTTGATCTATGATTGCCATTCTTCTTTTTTTATTTAGTGCAGATCCAGTTTCTGAAATGTAAACAATTCTTGTGTCAAAGTAACCTTCTTCTCCAGTCATTCTTTTGTAAATTAAATCGGCTATTATGTGAGAAATTCTTCTCCAGTTATCTTTTGTTGTTTTTAGAGATTGTCCTTCTAATCTTTGTTGAGATGCTATATCCCAAAGGTGAAAATTAACTTTTATTTTATTTCCGCTATCTTCAGTAACGCTTCCTTTGATAAGAGCTTTTACATTTATAACATCCCAATCATTGAAAGTTGGAGCGTCATCTGTGTTGTCTTCATCGTTTATAAATTGTTTTTTATCAACAGGTAAAAATAATCCAGAAGACTTTAAATCATTGGAAATTACTTTTGCTATTTTTTGACCTATTGTTTTAAGTTCTTTATCTTGTCCTTTTAAATCAGGTATTGCTATTTGAATAGGTTCAAATTTACCTTCTGTGATATCTATTTTTAGTGCGGCAAAACTTTTACTTGGTAAAATGCTTATAATACTTGCCAGAAATATATTTCTAAATATTTTTTTCATACTTATTCCTTCTTTTTTTGATAGTAATATTATGCAATTTACCGTTATTATTTTCAAGTGTTTTTTCAAAGAAAAACCTCCATTTATATAGGAGGCTTTTTTGTAATATTAATATGATTCGACTGTTAATTGAACCAAAGATTGATTTCATGTTCAGCTTCTTCTTTATTTCCAGATGCGTGAACAAGGTTTTTTATAGCTCTTAATTCTTTGTTTGCAAGGTCAGGGCTGTCTGAAGAAAATCTTCCTCTAATGCTTCCAGCATCTGCGTCACAAGGGATTGTGAATCCAACAATGTGTCTAACGTTTTTGATGGCATTATTACCTTCTAAAACCATAGCAACTACTTTAGATGACATCATATAATCTACAAGCCATTTTTTCACTTGCTTTCCAATTTCTGCAGGATTTTCTGTTCCTAGATCTGACATGATATCAAAGCCTAATTCTTTATATGAATTTAATGTTTTTTCTCCAAGTCCATTAATCCATTCAGGTGTTGATTGATAATGGTTATCTAGAAGTTCTTCATTCGCTTGAACCATTTTGATGTCTGCAACTCTTATTTGAGCTCTTTCAAATGTTGCGATAATTTCTCCGATTAAATTTCTTTCAACTCCGTCTGGTTTTACTAGTACTAGTGTTTTCTCTATCATGATGATTCCTTTCTAAATCTTTTGCACGAGCTAATCGTAATAAATAATTTTTATTTAAAGCGATCGAGTATTACTTATACACGATACTTTATCTAAAAATCATTTTTACTTCTATTCGCACAAAATCTTTGAAAGATATAAGTGCGATGCCTGTGATAATTTCTTTGTTATATTATATCATTTTGGATTTGTTTTTCATAGGAGAAAATGTTTTTTTATTATCTTGAAAGATTGTTTTTTACTATATATAATAAGTAAAATTATTAAGGTGTTTTAATGGCAAATATTAATTCTAGAAATAATCCAAATTTATTAGGGCATTCAAAAAATGAAGAGCTTTTTTTGAAGTTATTTAATAGTGGGAGAATGCCTCATTCTATAATTTTATCCGGTCAAAAAGGTGTTGGTAAAGAGACTTTTGCTTTTAGGGTTGCTAGATTTCTTTTTGCTTCTCAAAATAATTGGGTTAAAGATTTTTCAACAATGAGTTTGGAGGAGGGTAACCCTGTTTTTGAAAAGATGGAAGTTGGTGGTTTTACTGATTTAAAGCTTGTGGAAAGAGAAGTTAATGCAAAAACTGGTAAGAGAGCTAATGTTATAAAGGTTGAGCAGGTTAGAGAAATTGTAGAATTTTTTCAAACATCATCTTCAGAAGGTGGTTGGAGAGTTGTTATTATAGATGAAATGGAAGCAATGAATCAGAATGCGGCAAATGCTTTGTTGAAAACGTTGGAAGAGCCGCCTGTTAAAACTTTGTTCTTATTAGTATGTAATAATATTGATGCAGTTATGGATACTATTAAGTCTCGTTGTAGAATTATGAATTTTTCTGATTTGGATGATGATATTGTTTTTGATGTTGTTAAACAGTTAAAGCCATTGATTGATGATGAAAGTATTAGAGATTCTATTTATTTTAATAAGGGATCTGTTGGAAAAGCCATTGAATTTATAGAGTGTGGTGGTATTGAAATTTTAGAAGAGATGAAGTCTATTTTTTCTGCGTTATCTATTGGGAGAAGAGATTCTTTAATTTCTTTTGCTGGTAAAGTTGCTAGAAAAGCTGATGATTTTGATGTTTTTAAAAATTTATACTTTGCATTGCTCTACGATCTTATTAGATTTGGTGAAAGCAAGAAATTTACATTGAGTGTTTCTTGTGAATTAGAAAATGTTTTTGAATTAAAAGATAGATTTGAGAAGTTTTTTGTTTTAGAAAAGTCAGTTAACTTGGAAGCTCAGTCTATTATTATTATGGCTCTTGAGGAGGTTTTTGATGTTTGTAGATAGTCATTTTCATTTTTTTACTGAGAGTGAAGAGGATAAATATGAAACTATAGGTAAAGATAATAGGCAGATTGTTGAAGATGCTTTAGAGGCTGGAGTTTCTAAAATGTTAGCAGTTTCTGCTTCTTATGATGATTGGAAAACTATTAGACATTTTATAGAAGGTTTTAAAGGTAAAGTTTTTGGTAGTTTTGGTTTTCATCCTCATGAAGCTTCTGAAATTGATTTCGATTCTGAAGAAATGCAGTTAGAGAATTTGATTAAGCATTTTGAGATGTTGGGCGATGGTTTTGTTGCTATTGGGGAGTGTGGTTTAGATTATGCTTTTCCTGATACTGATAAAGAGGCTCAAAAAAGGTTGTTTGACTTGCAAGTTGAGATGGCTTTGAGATTGAAAAAGCCTTTGATTATTCATACTAGAGAGGCTGATGAAGATGTTTATCCTATTTTAAAGAAGTTTGCTGAAAAAGGTGGTATGGCAGTGATTCACTGTTGGACTGGTGATGAGGAGTATGTTAAAAAGTATTTGGATTTAGGATTTTATGTTTCTTGTTCTGGGATAACTACGTTTAAGAAATCTTTGGATTTGCAAAATCAATTTAAAAATATAGTTCCTATGGATAGGTTGTTGGTTGAGACTGACGCTCCTTATTTGGCTCCTGTTCCTGTTAGAGGAAAGGTTAACGTTCCTTTTAATGTTAAGTATGTTGCTGAGTTTGTGGCTAATATGAAGGAAATTGGTCAGGAAGAATTCAACAAACAGGTTGAAAATAACTTTAATAATTTGTTTTTGAAATAAAAAAGAGCCGAAATGGCTCTTTTGTTTAGTCTTCTTTCCTTCTTTTTAGGGTTGGGCGATTCTCTTTTGCTTTTATCAATGCCTCATTTTGAGCTTTAGCAAATTTTTCTTTATCCCATATTTGAAATGTTTTTCCTCGTCCAACGAAGCAGGCTTCTCCTTTGATGCCAGCAAATTCTACTAAGTCAGCAGGAATAACTACTCTGCCAACGCTGTCAAATTGAAGTTGTCTTGAATCTGCGAATATTAATGATGATAGTTCATCTTGTTCTTCTGAAAATGTGTCTAGGTTGTCTACGGCATTAGATAAATCTTCCATTCTAGAAATTGAACAACCTTCTATGCAGTCATTTGTGAACGACTTATATAATATGATTCCTTGGAAGTTTTCTTTAGATATAGCGGAGCGAAAAGTAGCAGGAACAGATACTCTTCCTGTTTTATCTATTTTGTTTATGAATGTAGATAAAAAAATCATATTTCATTTCCTTTATATAAAGACTTTTAAAACAATTTTCGAATCGTTTTTTGTCTTTATAATTTATTTTTAGCATAACATTTTTTGACAGTCAATGACAAAATGATGTTATCTTTTGCCAAAAGTATAGTTATTACAGTGTTTTAAAATACAGATTAATAAAAAAAATTTTTTTACTTGACTTTTGTCTAAAATCTTTCTTAGATAGAACTATACAAGGTTGATGTGGATCTTGTATAAAATAGAGGGAGTGTGTTATGTCAAATAATTCTAAAAGTGCTGTTATCAAAAATTTGTTGGACGTCTCTTTAAGTGGAGTTTTTTGGGTTGATGCTCAAGGGAGTGTAGTAACTTTAAAAGAAGTTGTTGGAAGAAGAGGTTCTTTAGACGGCTTAACAATTGAAGAACTACAAGGCGCGTTTACAGCTTTACAGATTAAACATCAAGATTTCTCAAAATCATTCGAAGAAAAAAGTGAACTTTTAGCTGAAGTTAAAAAAATGGTATTTGCTTCTGTTAAAAATATGGTTGCTGTTCTTGAAGAAGGTCAAAGAAGAGAAAATATAGTTTAATCTATTTTTATTTATGGGATCCCGATGTATATACTTTTATATACTGCTGGTTTAACCCCTCTAAAAAATGGTCGAAATATTTAGAGCCTCCTTTTTGGGGCTTTTTTTTATTTTCTTGAGTTTTTTCAGGTTTGATTCTATAATTCCTTGAACAAATTATTATAAGGAATGTTTATGTTTGGAAAGAAAAAGAAAAGAAAAGCTCTTTCTGCTGAAGAAAAAAGCGGATTAATGAAAAGAGTTTATAAAGATTATGGAAAACCTAATTTGAAAGGTTTTGTTTTTGCCTCATTGATACTTTTATCGGGTTCTTTGATGGAAGCTTATGCTATATCTTTATTGAAGAATATTTTTGACGAAGGGTTTTTGAAAAGTAATATGGATGTTTTGTATTTCATATCATTTCAAATAACAGCTCTTTATGTGTTTAAGTCTATTATTAATTATTTTGGAGGTCTTTTAATTGCGAAGATATCTTTGGATGCCGTAAATTCTTTGAGAAAAAGAGTTTGGGCTCATTTATCTAATTTAGATATGTCGTTTTTTGATAAGAATAATTCTTCTATATTTATTACAAGGATTACCAGTGATTGTAGTGCTATTATTAATATAATAACTTCATCTATAACAACTGTATTTAAGCAAGCTGCAACGGCTTTTGCTATGATTGGTCTTATGGTTTGGTATTCATGGAGAATGACTTTGGTTACTTTTGTTTTTATACCTATAGGATTCTTGCTTATTAAGAAAATAGTTGGAAGAACTAAGAAGATTGCAGGTTCTCTTAAAAAGGAAAGTGAGAAGTTGCTTGGTAGATTAACAGAGTCTCTTCAGGCTATAAAAGTTGTTAAGGCTTATGGTATTGAGAAGACGCAGGCTAAGCAGGTTATATCTGTTTTGGATGAGCAAAATAGGTTGGCTTATAAATCTGCTAGAGTTTCTAGTAGAGCTACTCCTATAATGGAGTCTTTATCTGGTTTTGCTACAGCTGCAATTATAGTTTCAGGTGGTATTTGTATTGCAAAAGGTTATATGACAACAGGTGAGTTTGTTACGTTTTTAACAGCTTGGGTTGCTGCTTATAAACCATTAAAAGCAGTTGGTAAATTCTCTGTTAGTATGCAGAATGGATTGGTTTCTGCTGAAAGAGTTTATTCAGTTTTGGATGAAGAACCTCGTATAGTTGAAGTTAAAAAACCTAAGAAGTTTGCTGGTTTGAAGAGTGATATTTCTTTTGAAGGAGTTGATTTCTCTTATGATGGAAAAAAACAGGTTTTAAATAGTGTTGATTTGGTTATTCCAAAAGGTAAGACGGTTGCTTTTGTAGGTGCTTCTGGTAGTGGAAAATCTACTATCTTGAGTATGGTTTTAAGATTATATGACCCTACTAATGGAGCTGTTAAATTTGATGGAGTTGATTTGAAAGAATATTCTATTAATTCTATTAGAAAGCAAATGGCGTTTGTTTCTCAGGATAATTTCTTATTTGATGATAGTGTTAAAAATAATATTGCTATTGGTGCTGGAGATCATGATTTTGATAAGGTTTCTTTGAAGAAAGTTAAGGATGCTGCGAAGAGTGCTAATGCAGATGAGTTTATTGGCGGTTTTGTTGATGGATATGATTCAGAGGTTGGAGAAGCTGGTGGTAGGCTTTCTGGTGGTCAGAAGCAAAGGCTTTCAATCGCTAGGGCTATGGTTAGAAATGCATCGATTCTTCTCTTAGATGAGGCTACTTCGGCATTAGATACTAAGTCGGAAAGAGCTATTCAGGATGCTATAGAAAAAATGTCTGAGGGTAAGACTGTTTTGGTTGTGGCTCATAGATTATCCACAGTTATGCATGCTGATATTATATATGTTGTGAATGAAGGTCAGATTGTTGAGTCTGGAGATCATGACAAGTTGCTTAAGAAAGGTGGTTTTTATAAGGCGTTGTATGAAACGCAATTTAAGAAGAAGTCTTAGTAATTAAAAAGAAAAAGAGCTTGTGATTAAATCACAGGCTCTTTTTTAATGGTTTTAAATGTTTTTATGAGGCAATGAGTATTATTTCCTCGTTGCCACTTTTGATTTCTAAATTTTTTCCTTCGGCTTCTGCGATAAATATTTTCCCATTCAACTTTATAAAAAAGTTTTTGGGACATAAGTTTCTTTTAGTTCTCCAGTGTGAGCTACCTATCACTTTTCCGTTTTGTTCGTGGGAAATTGATTTTAGTTCTTTTACTTTTGCTGTTTTACATTCACAAATGCATAGAATTCGGTTTTCTTCTATTCCTGTTATAAAAAAATCTAGGACTTTTTTATCTTCGCTTTTTGAAAATTTTACCATTAATTCTGTTATGGCTTCATTTGAAACTTGTGAGAATTTTACAGGTGACTCGTTTTCGTTGCCGCTGATTTCGATTTGACTATTCATATTAGGTCTAAAATTATGGGTTGATACCCGGTTTAACGAATTAATTAGTATATTTTTTATAGCTATATTTGTGTTAAGTCAATAAAAAAAAAGATTTTTTTCTCTTTTTTGCAACTTTTTGTTGCCTAATTTCACGCCTTCTAAATTGTTTTTTGTGAGGTTGAAATAATTTGTTTTGAAGGTGATAATTTATATTGCTTTTATGTCCTTCTTTTTGCTTGACTTTTGGCTTTTTGAGTTGTAATATGCGTTAACTAATTAGTTTTAAATAGAAATTTCGACGGGTATTATTTGCTATGTTTATGGCTGTATTCTAATATAAAAACCGTTGAAGCCCATCGAAGTTGTCTGTTTATGATAGGGGTATAGCTCAGTTGGTAGAGCATTGGTCTCCAAAACCAAGTGTCGAGGGTTCGAATCCTTCTGCCCCTGCCAAATTAACTTTAAGATATAGGTGAAGCATGAAAGTTAAGCAATTTTCAAGAGAAGTTAGAGATGAATTAAATAAAGTGACGTGGCCTGAAAGAAAGGTTGCTGTGCAAACTACTATTATGGTGGTTATTCTTACTATTTTAATAGCTTTGTTTTTCTTGGCTGTCGATAGCTTTTTAGCTTTTCTTGTTAACATAATTTTTTAATAGAATAAGGGTGGATCATGTCAGATATTAAAAACAAAGATGCAGAAGTTATTAAACCTTTAGAAGAAAAAGCAGAAGTTAAACCTGTTGTTAAGAATTCTTCAGCAAGATGGTATGTTGTTCAAGTTCACTCTGGATGTGAAAATTCAGTTGTAGCTTCTATTAAAGAAAAGGCTGAAAAAGCTGGTATGATGGGTAGTTTTGAAGATATGCTTGTTCCAACTCATACTGTTTCTGAGATTAAAAAAGGTAAGAAGGTTGAAAGTGAAAGAAAATTCTTCCCTCGTTACGTTTTAGTTAAAATGGTTATGAACAATGATACATGGTCATTGGTTAGAAATATTAATAGAGTTTTAGGTTTCTTGGGTACAAGAACTAAACCAATTCCAGTTTCAGAAAAAGAAGCTATGGAATTAATCGGAAGATTGGAAAATCCTGAAGAAGCAGTAGCAGCTACTGTTACTTATGAAGTTGGTGAGCAAGTTAAAGTATGTGATGGTCCTTTTGCTTCATTCAATGGTTCTGTTGAAGAGGTTGACTTGGAAAGAAGTAGATTGAAAGTGTCTGTTTCTATATTTGGTAGACCAACTGAAGTTGAACTTGAATTTAGACAAGTTGAAAAAATTTAAGAAAGTTTGAAGCCTTCGGGTTTCGTGTTGAGGCTGTTTTGAAAAATAGGCAGTTTCATAAAATGTGGTAGGAATATGCCGTTTTCCACACCACAAACTCAATAATAATAAATATAAGGAGTAATAAAATGGCAAAAAAAGAATTAGCTTCACAAGTGAAGTTACAAGTGCCTGCGGGTGCTGCTAATCCATCTCCTCCAGTAGGTCCTGCATTAGGTCAAGCTGGTGTGAACATTATGGATTTCTGTAAAGCATTTAACGATAAAACTAAAGATATTGAAAAGAATGCACCTATTCCAGTTGTGATTAACGTGTATAAGGATAGATCTTTTGATTTTGAAAC
Organism: Alphaproteobacteria bacterium; assembly: GCA_025210155.1. Taxonomy (NCBI): domain Bacteria; kingdom Pseudomonadati; phylum Pseudomonadota; class Alphaproteobacteria; species Alphaproteobacteria bacterium. The sequence continues at coordinate 41,945 of JAOASE010000012.1, forward strand.
AAAACTACCTCCAGTAAGTTTTTACTTGAAAAAAGCTTGTAACCTTAAAAAAGGTTCTGGTGCTGTTGGTAAAGAAGCTCCAGTTGCTTCTATTTCTATGGATAAGATTAAAGAAGTTGCAGAAACTAAAATGCAAGATATGAACTGTCACTCAATAGACTCTGCTGTTAACATGGTTAAAGGTCAATGTATGTCTATGGGCATCAAAGTGGAGGAATAATAGATGGTTAAGATTTCTAAAAGAATGGTTAAAGTAAACGAAGGTGTTAATAAAGAAGAACTTTACACTATCGCTGATGCTGTTAAAACTTTAAAAGAAGCTTCTGCTGTTAAATTTGATGAAACTCTAGAAGTTGCTCTTAGATTAAATGTTGATCCTAGACAGGCTGATCAAAACCTTAGAGGTATGATTTCTTTACCTCATGGTACAGGTAAAACTGTAAAAGTTGCTGTATTCTGTGACGAAGATAAGGTTGCTGATGCAAAAGCTGCTGGTGCTGATAAAGCTGGTGCGGAAGAATTAATCGCTGAAATTAAAAAAGGCACAGTTGATTTTGATGTGGCTATTGCTACTCCAGATATGATGCCTAAAATGGGTCAAGTTGCTAGAGTTTTAGGTCCTAAAGGCTTAATGCCAAACCCTAAATTAGGTACTGTTACACCAAACTTTGCTGAAGCTGTTAAAAAAGCTAAAGCAGGTCAAGTGGAATACAGAGTTGAAAAACTTGGTATCGTTCACGCAGGTGTTGGTAAATTAAGTTTTGGTGAAGAAAAACTTATGGAAAATTTAAAAGCATTTTTAGACGTTGTTACTAAAGCTAGACCAAAATCTGTTAAAGGTGCGTTTGTTAAAGGATTATCTTTATCAACTACTATGGGTGTTGGTTTAAAAATTGATTTAGCTGAAGTTAAATAGTTTAAAATTGTAAAAAAGATTCGACTGGCATTATTTTTGTGGTGTCAGTCCTGAAATAACTTGTCTAAGACTGTCGGTTCTTAATCGCTGAAAGTGAGAGAGTTTAATGATCGAAAGATCGCCTATACAGATGAGAGGAATTTAAAGTCATTTTAGACTTTGACTTTCTGGGCAAGTAATGAATGGAGAACTCTTAGAGGTCTCTTAATATACTAACCAGAATTTGCTCTGCGTATGTGGAGTGAATGAAATAAGGAAGATGATATGAATCGTAATGATAAAAAACCTTGGATTGAAGGTCTAGCGAAGAGCGTTGAAGGTGCTCAAACTCTTGTTGTTGCTGATTATAGAGGTTTATCTGTGTCAGATATGACAGAATTGAGATCAAAAGCTCGTGAAGCTGGTGTTTCAGTTAAGGTTATTAAAAACAGACTTGCTCGTCTTGCTTTTAAAGGTACTGATTTTGAAGGTGTATCACCTTTGTTAGAAGGAACTACATTAATCGCTTTTGGTGATGATATAGTTGCTCCTGCAAAAGTTCTTCAAGGTTTCGCTAAGGGTAATGATAAATTATCTCTTAAGGGTGGTGTTATGAATGCCGAATTCCTTGATGAAGCTGGTGTTAAAAATCTTGCTTCTATGCTATCTATTGATGAACTTAGAGGTAAATTGGCTGGTCTTGTTAAAGCTAATGCTGGAAAACTTGCATATGTTCTTAACGTTCCTGCTGATTCAACAGCTGCTACAGTTGCTGAACACTATCAGGCTCAAAAAGCTGCTTAATATAGAGCAAAGATTGAAACCTTGTTTGGTTTCGTAAAAAAATAAATCCTTATGGATAAAAATAATAAAGATTGTTGAGATGAAATGTCTCAGTAATTAATTTAAAAGTCAAAAATAAAAGGAATACAAAAATGGCTGATATTAAAAAATTATTTGATGAATTATCTGCATTAACTATTATGGAAGCTACTGAGCTTTCTAAAATGATGGAAGAAGAGTGGGGCGTTTCTGCTGCTGCTCCTGTAGCTGCTGCTGGTGCTGCTGCTGGTGGCGAAGCTGCTGAAGAAAAATCTGACTTTGAAGTTGTTCTAGCTTCAGCTGGTGGTAACAAAATCGCCGTGATTAAAGAAGTTAGAGGTATCACTGGTTTAGGTCTTAAAGAAGCTAAAGATATGGTTGACGGAGCTCCTAAAACATTAAAAGAAGGTGTTGCTAAAGAAGAAGCTGAAGAAATGAAAGCTAAATTAGAAGCAGCTGGTGCTACTGTAGAACTAAAATAAGTTTAGATTCTAAAATGTAATTTTGGGCAGAGTTAAAGGGGAAATTTCTTCTTTAACTTTTGCCACAAAATGAAGTTTATTAAATTTTTATTTTTAATTTATCTTTTTGTAGGTGAATTTAGAATGAAAATTGTGTTGTGGATCACATGAAAAAATCCTATCTATACTTTTAAATTTTGGATTGAGGTACTTATCCAACAGTAATCGCGATTTAGTCGCTTAAATAAAAACTAAATAGTTTATAATGGAGGCCTTATGGTACAACAAAATACTGTTAGAAGAATTAGAAAATCCTTTGGTAAAATCAAGTCGCCAATCGAAATACCTAATTTGATAGAACTACAATTAAACTCTTATAAAGACTTTTTGCAAAGAGATGTTAATCCTGAAGAAAGAGAAGACATTGGTTTGCAAGGTGTATTTAAATCAGTTTTTCCAATTGAAACTAATAACGTTACTTTAGAGTTTGTTAAGTATGAATTAGAAAGTCCAAAATATAATATTAAAGAATGTGTTAAGAAAGATTTAACTTACGAAGCATCTATGAGATTAACTCTTAGAATGATCGTTTGGGAAGTTGATGAAAAAACTAAAGAAAGAACAATTTCTGACATTAAAGAGCAAGAAGTATTCATGGGAGAAATTCCTTTGATGACTGAGAAAGCTACTTTCATTTTCAATGGTACAGAAAGAGTTGTTGTATCTCAAGTTCAAAGAGCTCCAGGTGTGTTCTTCTCTCATGATTCTGGTAAGAGTCATGCGTCAGGTAAAGTATTGTTTGCTGCAAAAATCATACCTTACAGAGGTTCTTGGTTAGATTTTGAATTTGATCACAAAGATGTTCTTTATATCAGAATTGATAAAAGAAGAAAAATTCCTGCAACAGTATTATTAAAAGCACTGGAAGAAGGCGAAATGAATCTAGATGAAAAAGTTCTAGAAAGATTTTACTGTGTTCAAAAAGCTAAAAAGACTAAAGATGGTTGGGTTAAAGAATTTGATCCTTCATTAATCGTTAGACCTATTAAAGCAAGATTTGATTATGTTAATGCTGATACTGGCAAAATTGAAGTTGCAGCTGGTGAAAAGATTTCTGCTAGAAAAGCTAAGAAAATGGCTGAGTCTGGATTTAATTCTATGTTAATTAATGAAGAAAATCTAGTTGGTATGTCTTTAGCGAAAACTATTATTGATGAAGAAAATAAAGACTTGATCGCTAGAGCTGGTGAAGAAATTACTGAAGAAATGTTAGAAAGATTTAATCAAATTGGTTTAAAAGAACTTTCTATTCCATTTATTGATAATGTTAACTCAGGTCACCATATTCAAAAAACTATGGAAGTTGATAAAACATTAACTAAAGAAGATGCATTGTTCTCAATCTACAATGTTGTTAGACCAGGTGATTTAGCAAATAGAGAATCTGCAGAAGCTTTATTAGAAAATCTTTTCTTTAATTCAGATAGATATGACTTATCAAAAGTTGGTAGATATAAAATGAACTTAAAGTTCGGTGTTGCTGATGTCGATAATGTAGAAAGCAGATGTTTATCTAAAGATGATATCGTTAACACTGTTAAAGAATTGTTGAAAATTAAAGACGGTAAATCAACAGTTGATGATATCGATAACTTGGCTAACAGAAGAATTAGAGCTATTGGTGAGTTAATGGAAAATCAATATAGAATTGGTTTAGTTGCTTTAGATAGAACTGTTAGAGAAAAAATTAACGTATCTCAAATAGATACTTTGATGCCTCAAGATTTAATCAATTCTAGACCTATGTCAGCGTCTATTAAAGAATTCTTGGGATCATCTCAATTGTCTCAATTCATGGATCAAAATAACCCATTGTCAGAAGTTTCTCACAAAAGAAGAGTTTCAGCTTTAGGTAATGGTGGTCTTTCAAGAGATAGAGCTGGTTTCGAAGTTCGTGACGTACACACTACTCACTATGGTAGAATTTGTCCGATTGAAACTCCAGAGGGTCCATCTATTGGTTTGATTAACAACTTGGCATCTTATGCAAAAGTTAATAAATATGGTTTCTTAGAAACTCCATATAAAAAAGTTGTAGATAGTAAAGTTACTGATGAAGTTGTTTATATGTCTCCAATTCAAGAAAAAGGTTTGAGAATTGCACAAACAGATTCTAATTTAGATAAAGATGGCAAATTCACTGATGAATATGTTGTTTGTAGAGAAAATGGAGAATATGTTTCTGTTCCAGCTGGTGAAGTAGAATATATTGATATTTCTCCTCAACAGGTTGTTTCAGTTACATCTGCATTGATTCCTTTCTTAGAAAACGACGACGCGAACAGAGCGTTGATGGGATCAAACATGCAACGACAAGCTGTTCCACTAATTCAAAACCAAGTTCCTGTAGTTGGTACTGGTATGGAATCAAAAGTTGCTGTAGATTCTAAGTCGGTAGTTGTTGCTAATAATGATGGTTTTGTTAAATATGTAGATGCTTCAAGAATTGTTGTACAATGTTCTGCTGAAGATGCTGATAGTAATTCAGGTGTTGATATTTACAGATTAGATAAATATGAAAGATCTAACCAAAATACTTGTATTAACCAATCTCCATTAGTTAAATGTGGTGATAAAGTTGTTAAAGGTGATGTTCTTGCTGATGGTCCTTGTACGGAACTTGGTGAATTAGCATTAGGTAGAAACGTTAAAGTTGCCTTCATGACTTGGAATGGTTATAACTTTGAGGATTCTATTATTATTTCTGAAAAACTAGTTAGAGATGATGCATTTACTTCTGTTCACATTGAAGAATTTGAAGTTTCTGCAAGAGATACTAAGCTAGGTGCCGAAGAAATCACAAGAGATATTCCAAATACTGGTGAAGAAGCATTAAAGAATTTAGACGAAGCTGGTATTGTTCACGTTGGTGCTAGAGTTAAAGCTGGTGACATATTAGTTGGTAAAGTTACTCCTAAGGGTGAGTCAGTAATTACTCCAGAAGAAAAACTTTTAAGAGCTATCTTTGGTGAAAAAGCTATGGAAGTTAGAGATACTTCATTAAGAATGCATTCTGGTTCAGAAGGTACAGTTATTGATGTACAAGTTCTTAATAGAAAAGGTGTTGAAAAAGACGAAAGATCTTTAGCTATTGAGCAAGTTGAAATTGATAAAATCAACAAAGATATGGCTGATGAAAAACAAATTCTTTTCGGTGGATTTAAAAACAAACTTTCTAACATCATTATAAATGCTATTGTTAAAGATGGTATTACTGGTGTAATCAAAAAAGGTGAAAAATTAACTTCAGAAATCTTTGAAAAATTAGGTGTTTCTGAACTTAAAAAATTATCTTTTGAAAAAGAAAGTGTTCAAAAATCTTTTGATAAAGCTTATGAAGGTTTCAACATAAGTGTTCAAGAATTAGAAGAAGAATTTGAAGCTAAAAAAGTTAAAGTTCAAGAAGGTAACGTTCTTGCAGCTGGTGTATTAAAAACAGTTAAAGTATTCGTTGCTATTAAAAGAAAATTAAAACCTGGTGATAAACTTGCGGGTAGACACGGAAACAAAGGTATTGTTTCAAGAATCGTTCCTGTTGAAGATATGCCGTTTATGGAAAATGGTGAGCCTGTGGATATTATCTTATCTCCACTTGGATTACCTTCTCGTATGAACATCGGTCAAATCTTAGAAACTCACTTAGGTTGGGCAGCTAAAGGATTAGGTCAACAAATTGGTGATTTAGCAGTAGAGTATAAAAAATCTCAAGATGATGCTAAGTTGAAGTCTAAGTTGAAAGAAATATACGAAGGCGAAGATATGAAGAGAATTGATAATCTTTCTGGTAAAGAATTATTAGATATGTCTGAAAATCTTGCTAAAGGTGTTACTTTCGCAACTCCTGTGTTTGACGGTGCTACAGATAAAGATATTTCTGGTATGTTAGAAAAAGCAGGTGCTGCAACAACAGGTCAACAAAATCTTTGGGATGGTAGAACAGGTGAAATGTTCGATAGACAAATTACTGTTGGATATATTTACATGTTGAAACTTCACCACTTAGTTGATGAAAAGATGCACGCTAGGTCTATAGGTCCATACTCACTAGTAACTCAACAACCTCTTGGAGGTAAAGCTCAGTTCGGTGGACAAAGATTTGGTGAAATGGAAGTTTGGGCACTAGAAGCTTATGGTGCTGCATATACACTTCAAGAAATGTTAACAGTTAAGTCCGATGACGTTGCTGGTAGAACTAAAGTTTATGAATCTATCATTAGAGGAAATCATAACTTTGAATCAGGTACTCCAGAATCGTTTAACGTTTTAACTAATGAATTGAAAGCGTTAGGTATCAATGTTGAATTAAAATATTCTACAGATGAAGATGAAAATAACGCTGATGAAGAAGAAGTTAAACAAATAGCTTAGTTCTTAAATGGGTTTGGTAGTTGATTTAATATTGATTACCAAACTCAGAAAAAATTTATTGTTAGTTAGAAAATAACTGAAAACGGACAAAAATATTTTTCTTAATGGAAAATAAAAAGAAAAAATAAAAGAGGTAATAAAAAATGGCATTACAAAAATACTTCGGTCAAATGGAAAAAACAGATAACTTTAACAAGATTAAAGTATCTATTGCTTCTCCAGAACAAATTAGATCTTGGTCTTATGGTGAAGTAACTAAACCAGAAACTGTTAACTATAGAACTTTTAAGCCAGAAAAGAATGGTTTATTCTGTGCTAAAATTTTTGGTCCTACAAAAGATTACGAATGTCTTTGTGGTAAATATAAAAGAATTAAATACAAAGGTGTTATCTGTGAAAGATGTGGTGTAGAAGTTACAGCGCAAAAAGTTAGAAGAGAAAGAATGGGTCATATTGAATTGGCTTGTCCAGTTGCTCATATCTGGTTCTTGAAATCTCTTCCATCTAAGATTTCAACACTAATTGATATTCCAGTTAAAAAATTAGAAAAAGTTTTATATTTCGATTCTTATATCGTTATTGAACCAGGTCTAACTTCTTTGAAACAATATGATTTGATTTCTGAAGAAGAATATATTATGGCTCAAGAACAATATGGTGAAGAAGCGTTTAGAGCTGGTATTGGTGCGGTTGCATTAAAAGAAATGTTAAGCTTAATTGATTTAGAAAGTGAAAGAGATGCTTTGAGAGAAACTCTTGCAACTACTAAATCTGAAACTATTAGAAAGAAAGTTATTAAAAGATTAAAAATCGTTGAAGCTTTCGTAGATTCTGGTGCTAATCCAGAGTGGATGATTATGGATGTTCTTCCAGTTCTTCCTCCTGAATTAAGACCTCTTGTACCATTAGATGGTGGAAGATTTGCTTCATCAGATTTGAATGATCTTTATAGAAGAGTTATTAATAGAAATAACAGATTGAAAAGATTAATGGAACTTAAAGCTCCAGAAATTATCGTTAGAAACGAAAAAAGAATGTTACAAGAAGCTGTAGATTCTCTATTCGATAATTCTAGAAAAGCTACTCCAGTTATGGCTAATAACAAAAGAGCTTATAAATCTTTATCTGATATGTTAAAAGGTAAACAAGGTCGTTTCAGACAAAACTTGTTAGGTAAACGTGTGGATTATTCTGGTAGATCAGTTATCGTTGCTGGTTCTGAATTAAAACTTCACCAATGTGGTTTACCTAAGAAAATGGCTCTTGAATTATTCAAACCTTTCGTATTCTCTAAATTAGAATCTTTAGGTTATGCTAATACAATTAAATCAGCTAAGAAATTAGTTGAAAGAGAAGAAGCTGTTGTTTGGGATATCTTAGAGGATGTTATTAAAGAACACCCTGTATTGCTAAACAGAGCACCAACTCTTCACAGATTAGGTATCCAAGCATTTGAACCTAAATTGATTGAAGGTAAAGCAATTCAACTTCATCCGTTAGTTTGTGGTGGTTTCAACGCCGACTTTGACGGTGACCAAATGGCTGTTCACGTACCTTTATCTTTAGAAGCTCAATTGGAAGCAAGAGTATTGATGATGTCTACAAATAACATCTTACAACCGTCTTCTGGTAAACCAATTATTACACCTTCTCAAGACATCGTGTTAGGTATTTATTACTTAACTACTGCAAGAGAAGAAGCTAAAGGTAATGGATTGGCGTTTGCTTCAATAGATGAAATTCAAATCGCTTTAAATGAGCAAAAAGTTGAATTAAATACTAAGATTAAAGCTAGATATATTCATAAAGATGAAAATGGTGTTGAAACTTCTAAAGTTTATGATACTACAGTTGGTAGAATGTTAATGTCTGAAATCTTACCTAATCATAAGGATATTACTTTTGATCTTGTTAATAAACAAATGGGTAAAAAAGATATTTCTAAATTAGTTGCCATGACTTATCATAAATTAGGTCAAAAAGAAACAGTACTTTTCTCTGATAGATTGATGGCAATTGGTTTTAAATTCTCAACTAAGGCTGGTGTATCTTTTGGTAAGTCAGACTTGATTATTCCAGATGAAAAATGGGATGTTGTTGGTCAAACAGAAGCTCAAATTTCAGAATTTGAATCTCAATATCAAGAAGGTTTGATTACTAGACAAGAAAAATATAATAAAGTTATTGACGCTTGGACTCAATGTTCAGAAGCAGTTAAAGATAAACTTATGGCTAGAATTTCACAACCAGAAGCAAATGGTTTTGAAAACTCTATTTATATGATGGCTAATTCTGGTGCCAGAGGTTCTGTTTCTCAGATTAGACAGTTAACTGGTATGAGAGGCTTGATGGCAAAACCATCTGGTGAAATTATTGAAACACCAATTAAGTCAAACTTTAAAGAAGGTCTATCAGTATCTGAATACTTTAACTCTACTCACGGATCTAGAAAAGGTCTTGCCGATACAGCCTTAAAAACTGGTGAAGCAGGTTACTTAACTAGAAGACTTGTTGACGTTGCTCAAGATGCTATCGTTAAAGCTGAAGATTGTGGTACTGAAAAAGGTATCGTTACTACAGCTATCGTTAATGGTGCGTCAGTTGTTGAAGCTATGGAAGAAAGAGTTGTAGGTAGAACTGCTGCTGAAGATATCTTAAATCCAGAAACTGAAGAAGTTATCGTTAAGAAAAATGAATTAATTCATGATGAAGATATTAAGAAGATCGTTGACTGTGGTATTGAATCAGTAAAAATTAGATCTATCTTGACTTGTGAATGTAAAGATGGTGTTTGTGCTAAATGTTATGGTAAAGACTTATCAACAGGTAATATTGTTAATGTTGGTGAAGCTGTTGGTGTTATCGCAGCTCAATCAATTGGTGAACCTGGTACGCAGCTTACAATGAGAACGTTCCACTTAGGTGGTACAGCTCAAAAGGGTGCCGATAGATCTACAATTGATTCAGCATTTAATGCAAAGGTTGTTCTTTCTGATATTAGAACAGTTACTAATTCAAGTAACGAAGAAATCGTTATGTCTAGAGCATCTGAAATTGCTTTAGTTGATGCTTCTGGTAAAGAACTTTCTAAAGAAAGAATCCCTTATGGTTCTAAAATCTTTGTTAAAGATGGTTCTGAAGTTGAAAAAGGTACTAAACTAGTAGAATGGAACCCATATATTAGACCAATTATTACAGAAGTTTCTGGTAAGATCCAACACGTTGACTTATTAGATAACGTTTCTGTTAAAGAAAGTGTCGACGAAACAACAGGTATTGCATCTAAAATCGTTGTGGATTGGAGATCTCATACTAAGAGAACTGATATTAAACCACAAATCGTTATTACAGATGAAAATGATGAAATCGTTAAATTATCTTCTGGTAATGCAGCGAAATATATTGTTTCAATTGGTTCAATTATCGTTGTTAATTCAGGTGATGAAGTACAAGCTGGTGATATTATAGCTTACTCAACAGTTGAAGATTCTAAAACAAAAGACATCACTGGTGGTCTTCCAAGAGTGGTTGAATTGTTCGAAGCTAGAAATCCTTCAAATATGGCTGTGATTGCTGCTGAAGACGGTACAATTGAATTCAAAGATGACGTTAGAAATAAACATAAATTTGTTCTACATGCTGAAAATGGAGAAGAAATAGATTACTCTATTACTAAGGGTGTTCACATCAACGTACAAGATGGTGACTTTGTAAGAAAAGGTGACAAAATTACAGATGGTGAACTTTCTCCTCATGACATTTTAAGAGTGTTAGGAATTGAAGAACTTGCTAAATATCTTGTTAAAGAAGTACAAGAAGTTTATAGATTGCAAGGTGTGGAAATCAATGACAAACACATTGAATGTATCATCAGACAAATGTTGAAGAAGAAAGAAGTTGTTAACCCAGGTGCTACTACATTCTTAACAGGTGAAGTAGTAGACGTTAAGAGTCTTATTATTGAAAATGAAAAAGCTATTGCAGCTGGTGGAGAACCTGCAAAGGTTAAAGATGTATTACTTGGTATTACTAAATCTGCTGGTCAATCTGGTTCATTCATTTCAGCGGCTTCATTCCAAGAAACAACTAGAGTAATTACAGAAGCAGCTATCGCAGGTAAAGAGGATTACTTAAATGCTCTTAAAGAAAATGTGATTGTTGGTAGATTGATACCAGCTGGTACAGGTGCTTATGTAAATGAAGTTAAGAAACTTGCTAAGAAGAAAGATATGGAACTTGCAAATAAAAAATCTGAAGGTTCTGTAGAAGCTGAAATGCAAGAAGGTAATCTAGATATGGCATTACCTGGCTTAGAATAAATTAAACATCGTTTTTGCATGATTGATTGCGAGAAATATTTTTAATCTTTGGTAATTGAGTATTATTTATACACGATGCCAAATCTGAAAAACATTTTCGCTTCTAATCGAACAAAATACTCGTTTAATGATAAGAAAAAAAATCCTCGATTATTTCGGGGATTTTTATTTTATATATAAATAGTTTTTTAGTCTTTACAAAGTTTATATTTTTATTATCATTATTTTATGTTTTGAAGGGATATATTATGAAAGAAAATGTGTTATTATTTACTAATAAGTTTATTAATTTTTTACTTATTTTATCATTTTTATTTATTTCAACTTTTTATTGTAAGGATTGTTTAGGTTTGGTAAAAAATTTTCCTTTATTATCAATTGTTTTATTTTCTATTTTTTCTTGTATAGTTATTTCTAGAGCTTCAGATTCATTTGAGATTGGAGCTGATTATGTTGGTGAAAAACTAGGAATGTCTGGAGGTGTTAAAGGTGCTACCTTAGATGCTGTAGCAGGTTCATTTCCAGAGATGATTACGACCTTGATATTTTTACTTTTGATGAGAGATGCTAATGGGTTTGCTGGAGGTATAGCTACTACGGCTGGATCTGGTATATTTAATGCTATTGTTATTCCTATGGCTATAATTTTTTCTGTAAAGTTTGTTTTCAATCATAAGAAGAAAATTTCAATAAATAAAAAGATAGTTGTTAGGGATGGTTTTTCTCTGCTTTTAACTACTTATATTTTTATAAGGTTAGCCAATTCTGATGCCCTTTATTGGTATCATGGTCTGGCTATGGTTGTGCTTTATTTATTTTATTTAATCTTACTTAAATTTTGGAAAATAGATTCTGAGACTGATAATAATGAAATATTTGATAATCACCTTAAAGAGAGAGATGAAAAAATTGGTAAAAATGGAGTTCTTTCTAAGGAGAGTAGATTGTTAGAAATATTTAAGTTGAATTTTGAAACAGCTATTTCTGGTAATAAAAATATGAGTTGGGGAAGAGCTTTAAGATTAATTTTTATATCTATGACTATTATGGGAGTTGCTTGTCATATACTTGTGGAAGCATGTAATATGTTAGGTCATTATATTGCAGTTCCTAGTTATGTTGTTGCTATAGTTCTTGTTGCTGCTGCGACTTCAATTCCAGATACGGTATTGTCTATTAAATCTTCTAAAAAGGGTAAATATGAGGATGCATTAACAAATGCTTTGGGTAGTAATATTTTTGATATTTCTTTCGCAATTGGTTTGCCTTTGCTTTTATATACAGCATTCTTTGGTAGTATTAATATGGTTGGAGAACAGGGATCTTTATTTATTGCAGAATTTCAAAGTATATTATTTTTGATTACCTTGGTATTAATAATAATGTTTTTGGTTAGTAAATTTATGGATAAATTGCAGTTGTTTATAATGTTGGGAATGTATTTATTATTTTTATTTTATGTTTACTGTTTTTCGTATAATTGTGATTGTTTAATATATCAATATATGAGAAGTGTTGTGTTGTTTGTTAAGTCGATTCTTTTATAGGCATTGCCGATTCTATTAAACATTTGTAGCATTTTTTTGAAATATTGTTTGATGATAATTTTTATTGATAAATAGATTTGTTTTTGATACTCTCCATTATTATGGAAAATTTAGTTAATAAAAAAGCTGTGGATGCAGCTAAAAAAGTATCAGATAACTATAAAGCAGGTTTTTATAGTGATGTTGAGAATGAAGAAGCTCCTAAAGGTTTGTCGAAGGAAGTTATAGAATTTATTTCTAAGCGTAAGGGTGAACCAGAAGAATTGCTTAAATGGCGTCTAGATGCTTATGAAAAATGGTTGAAAATGAAGGAACCTCATTGGGCTTCGTTTGATTATGATGCTATAGATTATCAATCATTATCTTATTATATTTCTCCAAAGTCATTAAAGGAAAATGCTCCTAAATCTTTGGATGAAGTAGATCCGGAAATTTTAAAGACTTATCAAAAATTAGGGTTGCCTATTAAAGAGCAAGAGCAATTAGCTGGCGTAGTTGCCGTTGATATGGTTTTTGATAGTACTTCTGTTGGAACTACTTATCAGGGTAAGTTAAAAGAGCATGGAGTTATTTTTTGTTCTATGCAAGAGGCGGTTAGAAATCATTGGCCATTAGTCAAAAAATATATTGGAAGTGTTGTTCCTAAGTTAGATAATTTTTATGCAGCTTTAAATTCTGCAGTGTTTTCAGATGGTACTTTTGTTTATGTTCCTAAGGGAGTTAAGTGTCCTATAGAACTAGGTTCATATTTTAGAATGAATGCTAAAGAGGCAGGCCAATTTGAGAGAACTTTGATTGTTGCGGATGAGGGGGCGGAAGTATCTTATTTAGAAGGTTGTTCGGCTCCACAACATGATACTGAGTCATTGCATGGTGGTGTTGTTGAGGTAGTTGCATTAAAAGATTCTGTAGTTAAATATTCTACTGTTCAGAATTGGTATTCTGGTGATAAAGATGGTAAGGGTGGAATTTTAAACTTTGTTACTAAGAGAGCGATTGTTAATGAGAATGCTAAGGTGTCTTGGACACAGTTAGAAGTCGGTGCTAGTAAGACTTGGAAATATCCATCTTGTATTTTGAGAGGTGATAATTCTATAGGTGAATTTTATTCGGTTGCTTTGACTAATAATAAGCAGATGGCTGATACTGGTACTAAGATGATTCATATTGGAAAAAATACAAAATCTACTATTATTTCTAAAGGTATTGCTTTGGAAGATTCTGAAAATACTTATAGAGGCTTAGTTAAGGTTTCTAGAAATGCTGAAGGAGCAAGGAATTTTACTGCTTGTGATAGTTTGGTTGTAGGTGATAAAGCTAGTTCGCATACTTTTCCTGTTATTGAAGATAGAAATTCTAAAGCTGTTATTGAACATGAGGCTTCTACTTCTAGGATAAATGAAGATCAATTACTCTTCTTAAGAAATAGAGGGTTATCTGAAGAGTTGGCAGTTAGTATGGTTGTTAATGGATTTGTTGGAGATATTGTGAAAAAATTACCTGATGAATTTGCTATGGAAGCGAAAGCGCTTATAAATATAAAGATAGAAGGACAAGGATAATTAAACATCGTCTTTTGCACGATTGATTGCGAGAAATATTTTTAATCTTTGGCGATCGAGTATTATTTATACACGATACCAAATCTGAAAAACATCTTCGCTTCCACTCGAACAAAAATACTTGTTTAATTAGTTTTGGAAAATAAATTAAAATAATCAAATCTTCAAGATTTAAATTTTAAGAGATGTTTGAACTAAAATACTTGTTTAATTTAAAAAAAATGGAAATTTTAGAAAAATATTTTGAGTTGAAAAATAAAAAGGAAATGAAATGTTTGAAGTTAAAGACTTAAAAGTTATTATAAAAGAAAATGATGAAGAAATTGTTAAAGGTATAGATTTTCAAGTGGAAAAATCTAGCATAAACTTTTTATTAGGAAAAAATGGTTCTGGAAAAAGTTCTTTTCTTATGTCTTTATTTGGATCAGAAAATTATGAAGTTTCTGAGGGGGGCGCATTTTTAGATGGGCAAGATGTTTTAGAATTGGATATAGAAGAAAAAATATTTAAAGGAATGTTTTTGTCTTTTCAAAGTCCTGTTGGAATCCCTGGTTTAACAGTTTCTAACTTTTTAAAACACTCTATTAATTCTGTTAAAAGAGGTAGGGGTGAAAAGCCTTTATCAGCACCTCAATTCTTTAGACAATTGAGAGAGGCTATGGAAGTAGTTGGGATTGATGATGAATGGTTAAAGAAAGATATTAATGTTGGATTTTCTGGTGGAGAAAAGAAAAAATTAGAAATGTTGCAAATGATTCTTTTGGAACCAAAAATTGCATTTTTAGATGAGCCAGATTCTGGTGTGGATGTTAATGCTGTTGAGCTTATTGCTTCTTGTATAAAATATATGAAAGAAAGATTTGGAACTGCGTTTGTTGTTGTTTCTCACTATGAAAAGCTTTTAAGAATTCTTGATGTTGATAGGGTTTCTATTATGAAAGATGGTAAAATTGTAGCTTCTGGTGGAAAAGAATTAGCGGAAGAAACTTTAGAAAAGGGTTTTGAATAATGTTTAATACAAATTTCTCATTAGATGAAATAAAAGGATTGCCTCTTTTGAATTTTGAGGCAGAGACTGTTGTGGTTTATAACGGTGTTGTTCAGGATAGATTATCAACAATGGGCTTTAATGGAATATTAAATATAGATGAAAAAAATTATTCCGGAAAACCTATTCATTTTATCGTGGTTTCTGATGAAGAAAAGGATGATTATTCTATTTTTATGTTAAATATATTTTCTAATATAAAAGTTAAGTTGATAACAACTTATATTTCTCTAGGAAAGTCTACAATTAAATCAAAGGTTGCTTTAAATATTTCTAATGGGGCAGAGTTATATCATTCTCATTATTTTAATTTAGAAAGTGAGGCTACTTTAGAAAGAATTGTTGATGTTAATATACAAGAGAATGCTCATTATAAAACAGATGCATTTTTAAAAAACGAAGGTAATTTTAAATGTTCTTTTTCAGTTAATATAGTTGGAGAAAATTCAGATTTTATTTTAAAGGGATTTTATAGTGCTATTGATAAATCTGAAACAGGTATTTTTGCTAAAATTAATCATTTAGCAAGTAATACATTTTCTGATATTTTATTAAAGGGTGTTGTTGAAGATGAATCTCAGGTTTTTTGTGATATGTCTTCCTCAGCGGGAAAAGATCTTAAAGGATTGGATATTAACCAATACCATAAGGTTATGTTGCTTTCTGATCAAGCAAGAGTTAAGTCTAAACCTGGAATGCAAGTTTTTGCAGAGGATGTTGAGGCTAATCATGGTCTCACGATTGCAGATTTAGATGAGAAGGAAATCTTCTTTTTGAAAAATAGAGGTATTCCATACTCTGATGCTGAAGAGATGTTGAAAGATGCATTTGCTAATGAGATTTTTAATTCTGTTGAAAACGAAAAATTAAGAGAAGAGTTGATAAAAAATATTTTGTAACTATAATCTAAGTTATTGAAAAGAGATTTAGGAGTTAAGAAATGTTTGTTTTAAAAAGACTTTTTGTTTTTGTAATTTTATTATTTTCTACTGCATCTGCAAATGCAGATTCTATAGCTATTTCTGAAAAGGCTGAAATTGAGAAATTTTCTCAATCTGTTTTGGATGAAGTTCTTAATGAGTTGGTTAAAGTTGATAGAAAAGAAGATAAGGTTAAAAAGTTTGAAGAGATTTTTGTATCTAGATTCGATATGGAATATGTTTCCCAATTTTTATTGGGAAGAACTTATAAAAAATTGTCTAAGGATCAAATTAAAGATTTTGTAATTTCTTTTGAGGAATTTAATGTTTATTCTTGGATAGTTAAGTTTGATTTGTATGATGGACAAGGTGTTTCTTTGAAATCTGTGACGCAGGCTAAAAAGGATAATCAAGCGTTTGTTAATATACTTGTTCAAGAAAAAGATTCGGATGAGGCTTTCGATTTGCAGTTTAGACTTAGAAAAGTTGGTAAAGAGTATAAAATTGCTGATATTAAGGTCATAGGTTCATCTATGCTTATAACTTATAAAAAAGAATTTAAATCGTTGAAACTTAGAGCTAAACAAGAGGGTGAAGATGAATTTGTCTATTTGCTTGATTTTATTAAGAATAAAACTCTTAAAATGAAAGAAGAGTATTTTAAATAATTTCATTTTTATGTTGACTTTTTAGGGCTTTAATTGTATTTTGAGTTCAATTCGAACGAATATAACTGAATTTAGTTAAATTATAAGGAAAAAATAATAATGTTTGCTATATTTACTACAGGCGGAAAACAATATAAAGTTCAAGAAGGTGATATTCTTGAAATTGAAAAGATTGACGCTGAAAAAACAGTTGAATTCGGTGAAGTTTTAATGGTTGACTCTAAGATTGGAACACCTTTCGTTGAAGGCGCTAAGGTTAAGGCTGAAGTTCTAAATCAAAAGAGAGATGCTAAAATCATCGTATTCAAAAAGAAAAGAAGACAAAACTATAGAAGAAAGCAAGGTCACAGACAAGACGTTACTGTGATTAAGATTACTAAAATCGCTGCTTAGTACTTTGTTTTAAGAAATTGTTGATCGGTTGAGAGATAAGTTGGCTGATTAATTAAACTAATTGAGATTGGAGAAAAGAAATGGCTCATAAACTCGCAGGAAGTAGTTCAAAGAACGGTAGAGATTCAGCTGGTAGAAGGCTGGGTGTCAAAAAATTTGGTGGAGAAAGAGTAATTCCTGGTAACATCATAATTAGACAAAGAGGTACTAAGTATCACCCTGGTAATGGTGTTATGATTGGTAAAGATCATACTATCTTCGCAGTAATTGAAGGTAATGTTAAATTTGAGAAGAAAAAAGACAGACAATTTGTTCATGTTGTAGCTTCTTAATTGGACATCCAAATATAAAAAGAGCTCTGCTTATTTGCAGAGCTTTTTTATTTCTTTATAATAACTCTATTAATTGATTATTTTAATAATGGAAAAGCCTTTTATTGTTTTGCTATCTTCATATTGTTTAAGATATGTATAAAGATCTTCTTCTATCGTTTTTTGATATGTTTTGCTTGCGTGTCTAAAGATAATGCTATTATCTTTTTTAATTGCGAAACCTAGGTGAGATACGTCGAGATTAGTTCCTATTTTTTCTTTAAGGTTCCAATTGGGTCTTACTATTAAAATAATACTTTCATGGGGTATGTTTTTAATATTTTCTTTTGTTAGCTCTCTTATGGGCATATATGTTAAAGTAGATATTTTATCTTCTGCTTGAACTTTGATGTTATGAGTTTTTGAAAACCATTCTTTTTTATTTATTGTGGTGTTTGTTTTTGTGCTTTTACTAAATACTTTATCGGTTATATTTTCTAAAATATTTTCATTGTTTGGTAGCCAATCTACAGATATGAAGTGATTTCTATTTTCAAATGAAATTTCTCCATCTTTATATCTAATTTTATTTAGTTCTTTTAGTATTTTATTTTTAGAATTTGATTGTGATTTATTTTTTGAAATTGTAGTTTCAACGAATGTTTGGCAATCGAAAGCATCTTCTCTGAAAAGAGGGTTTTTATTTATTTTTCCATTTTTTCCTTCCCCTAGAGGTGAGTTTATATACTCTATATTTAGATAGCTTTTAGATACTTCATCGATTGAGAAATCTATATCGTTTTTTTGAGAGCAGCTTGTAACGAATACTGCGCTTAATAATATTATAAATTTATTCATATTTTTACCTCTTTTTATTAATATAATGATATATTATTGGGGCGTTAAATGCAATGTTAAAAGGCTTGTTTTTGCCCTTATTCTTGTATTTATTCTTTTTATACGATTCGTCTGGGAAATTGTATGTTTTTTCTAGTGTTTTTTTATTCTTTTTTCCTTGTTTTTGTTTGGTGATTTTGTTATAATTTCTTATGTAATTTTTAAGGGTTTTTCTTATGTTGTTGTTAGGACTTTGAGAGATGTCTTGTTTTTGAAAAACTCGTTTTAAAATTGGAAAGGAAATTGAAATTATGTCAGAACAAAATAATAATTATTCAGCAGATTCGATTAAGGTTTTAAAGGGTCTTGATGCGGTAAGAAAAAGACCAGGGATGTATATTGGTGATACAGGTGATGGAACAGGTTTGCATCACATGGTTAATGAGGTTGTTGATAACTCTATTGATGAATGTCTTGCTGGTTATTCAGATATGTGTTCTGTTAGGATAAATTCAGATGGATCTTGCTCGGTTGTTGATAATGGTAGAGGAATTCCTGTTGGTACTCATAAAGAGAGTGGGAGGTCTGCTGCAGAAGTTATTATGACAGAGCTTCATGCTGGTGGTAAGTTTGATTCTAATTCTTATAAAGTGTCAGGTGGTTTGCATGGTGTTGGTGTATCAGTTGTTAATGCATTATCTGATTGGTTAGAATTGAAAATTAGAAGAGAAGGTAAAATCCATTTTATGAGATTTGAAAGAGGTGTTCCTGTTGCTCCGTTAAAAGTTATTGGAGAAACTACTGCAGATGATACTGGTACAGAAGTTACTTTCTATCCATCAGATGAAACTTTTGATTTTATCGAATTTGATTTTTCAATTTTGGAAAATAGATTAAGAGAATTAGCTTTCTTAAATTCAGGTGTGAAAATTGAATTATCTGATGCTCGTTCTGAAGAAGAAAAGAAAGTAGAATTTTTCTATGAAGGTGGTATTGAAGAATTTGCCAAATATATTGGTAGATCTAAAACTTCATTGCATGAAATGCCTGTTACTGTTTGTGGTGATAAAAATGATATAGCGGTTGAAGTATCTTTACAATGGACGGATGCTTATTCTGAAAATACTGTTTGTTTTACAAATAACATACCACAAAGAGATGGTGGTACACATTTGGCTGGTTTTAGAGGCGCTTTGACAAGAGCTGTTAATAATTACATTAGAGAAAAGAATTTGTTGAAGAAAACAAATGTTGATATTACTGGTGATGATATGAGGGAAGGTTTGTGTGCAGTTCTTTCTGTTAAGGCTCCAGATCCTAAATTCTCATCTCAAACAAAAGATAAGTTGGTTTCTTCTGAAGTTAGACCAGTTGTTGAAAGTGTTGTTAATGAGAAGCTTTCAGAATGGTTAGAAGAACATCCTACAGATGCTCAAGCTATTGTTGGTAAAATTATAGAAGCTGCTACTGCTAGAGAGGCTGCAAGAAAAGCTAGGGATTTAACTCGTAAGAAGACAGGGAATGATATCATTTCGAATGCTCATAAATTGGCAGACTGTCAAGAAAGAGATCCTGCGTTGTCTGAAATATTCATAGTGGAGGGGGACTCTGCGGGTGGTACAGCTAAGCAAGGTAGAAGTAGAAAAAATCAAGCGATTCTTCCTTTGAGAGGTAAGATTCTTAATATTGAAAAAACTAGATTTGATAAAATTATTTCTAACGAAATGATTGGGACTATGATTACTGCACTTGGTTGTGGAATTGGTGATGAAGAATTTGATGTTGAAAAATGTAGATATCATAAAATTATAATTATGACCGATGCCGATGTCGACGGTGCGCACATTAAGACTTTGATTTTAACGTTTTTTTATAGACAAATGCCAGAAATTATAGAGAAGGGTTATCTTTATATAGCTCAACCTCCTCTTTATAAGATTAAGAAGGGTAATTCTGAAATTTATCTTAAGGATGATGCAGCTCGTGAAGACTTCTTGATAGATGCATTTTCAAAAGAAGCTTCATTGACTTATTCTGATGGTGAAAGAATGTTTGGAGAAGATCTTAAAGATTTAGTTAAGAGAGCAGTTAAGGCAAATAGATCTATAGCTTCTATGTCTAAAATTATTCCAGCGAAGATTGTTGAACCACTAGCTGTTTGCGGTGTTCTTGGTAAAGAAAATTTTGATCTTTCATTATTAAAAGATGTTGTTGAAAGATTGGATGCTAATGAAAAAGATTTTGAAAGAGGTTGGAAAGTAGATAGACAAGATAATGGAGATTTTTATTTTGTTAGAACTCTTAGAGGTGTTGAAGAAAGACATCTTGTTAGATTGAGTGATTTGATTTCTCATGAAGCTATTTCTTTAGATAATTCAGTTAAGAGTCTTGAAGACATTTATAATAAGGCTCCAGAAGTTTTATTTAAAGATAAAAATTATAAATTAAAATCATTATCTGAATTGTTAGAATTAGTATTTACATTGGGAATGAAGGGTTCAAGTATCCAAAGATATAAAGGTCTTGGTGAAATGAATGCTGAACAACTTTGGGAAACTACTCTTGATCCAGAAGCGAGAACATTGTTGCAGGTTTCTGTTCAAGATGCTGTGTTAGCTGATGAAGTGTTTTCTACATTGATGGGTGACGTTGTTGAGCCTAGAAGAGATTTCATTCAAGAAAATGCTCTTAATGCAAACTTAGATACTTAGTTTTTTTTAATAATGGGGATTTGGGAATTTTAAATATCTATTACCAAGAGACAATTATCTTATATATTATTTATACACTGCGAAATTGTTTTTGGAAATATTTAAATTAAAATAACCAAATCTTCAAGAGTTTAGTTTCAATGAATTAGCTTATGTTGAATTAAAATATTTTTTTAATTAGAAAAATAAACTTCCTTTAATTGGGAGTTTTTTATTTGTTGAAAAATTATTTTTCTATGATAGATTGTGATTCTAACCTAATTTTTAAAATCATGGAAAGAATTGTTAAAGCGGTTGTTAAAATTGGAGATGTGTCTGCTGTTGCTTTATCTCATAATTTAGCAGAAAAGAAATTAAAAAATTGTCCATCTAAAAATGTTCAGGATTATTTGAAATCGAGTATTTTTAATAGGCAATTTTCAAAATTTAGAATGTTTCAAACATCTGAGAACAGAATTATTAATAGGGAAGAAGCTTTATTAATAGTTCAAAAATCTGGCCAAATGAAGTCATTTAAGGAAATGAATTTTATGTGTAGATTTGCTAGAGTTTTTTATAGAAAATTATTATTTTCTCAGATGATTGTTTTTGGAAATAAGTAATAAAAAGGGATTAGAAAAAGCATCTAATCCCTTTTTATTTTAAGCAGCTATTTTGCACCATAAAATAAATCTTTTTTTAATTTTTTTATCCTTTTTTGTTTGCTCTTTTCCTGGAATTGATAGGAAGTGCCAACTAGGATTAAAATTATATTTGTTATAAAAAGATATATTGTCTTCGCAATCAGCTCTCATTCGAACTTTAATTTCATAATCATCTTTTTTTGAAAGATCCCGTTTTTTCATTTTTTCAGCTCTATTTTCAGGATTTTTTAATAGAGCTATTTTAAATTCATACTTTTTATCCAGTCCATTTTTTTTGAACCATTTGATCATTTGGTCAATATATTTTGCTTCATTAACATCATATATTAAGTTTTTACCAATATTGTCAAACACCTCTTTTTCCGTTACACAATAAGCTTTGTAAGCCTCTCCTTTGTGATTTGGAACAGGAAGATATGTTGCTTTTTTAGCATTTTTAATAGTTTCAAGGTCTGTAAAAAAGTAACTTACGTTATGAACCTCTCCATCTCTAGGGTCTCTAGAAGTCATAGAGAGTAATTTATAAAATTTATTTGGGGGTATAAAGTTATTGTAGAGGAATTCTTTTCCGCTACCACCACCTCCGGTTATGAATACTAGTACTTTTTTTCCTAGTATGATTCTCCGTATTTTTTCAAAAATAAAAGAGAAAAAATAAAAAATATTTTCCATATGTTTTGATTTAAATGATATATCCTTCTTATACATCATAGCAATGTTTTTTTCCTGTTGTAAAGTTAAAAATAAACTACTTTATTTTTTTTATTGTTTTGTTATACTTTAGGAAAGAAATGGAGTTCGTTTTGGTTAAAAATATAGCTTTAAATTTTAGAGAAATTGTTTGTAAATATGGAGTTTATTTACTTTATATTTTGTTATTGTTACCTTATTTGTTTGCGTTAGGTAATTTGAGAAATACTTTTGATACTGCCGATAAGATTAGTTCAAAGGCTGATGTTGTTTTTAATGTTGTTAATAGAGATGAGGTTAAAAGTCAGTTAAAGAAGAGTGCTAATGAAGTTGCTGGAACGGTAGTTGTTAGTACTAAGAATTTAACAGATAAAGAAATGGATAAAGATATTGAGATGGAGCAAGCTTCTCAGGCTACTCAGTTGTCTGAGCATTTTCAAGATCCTTTGAAGTTGGATTATGTTGATTATTATCTTAAAAAGGTTTTTCCTTGTGATGATTGTAAGGAAGGGGAACAACACTATATTTTAAGATGGATAGAGGATAATATTTTATCTTTCTTTAAGAATAATATTTTTATTTATGTGTTTATATTTTCTTTCATTCCAATAATTTCTGTTTGGGCTATTTTGGCAATGTTTTTGAGATTTGTTTATAGACCCTTCTTTATGAAATATGATGATAAGGATCATAAATCTTTGGTTTTAAATCATCTTTATAATGTTAAAAGTATTTATTGGGAAAACTTTATTTTATCTATTTTAGGAGTGTTTACAGCTGTTGCTATAATTGGTGTTTTAGTAGTATTTTATGCTCACTTTAGATATTTCTGGAGATCTATTAAGGGAATAAGATTTTATAGATCTGGGAAGAAGATTAAGTTTATTTAAGTTTTGATTAAAATTGATAAAGAGTTAAATTTATTAACAATGTCGTTGGCTTTAGTGCTTATTTCTGATTCTAGATTGAATTGTATAAATTTTTCGTGAGAGTTTTTTATGTTTAATAATAATTTTTCTATATCGTTATTTTTGTAAAAATCATTTAGGCAGTTTTTGTATCCATAGATTTCTATTTTAGGAAATTGTTCAACTATTTTTTTTATTTTATTTGTATTTAATTTTGATTTTTTTATAGGGATTTCAAAAAATATTTTATCTATATTTATTCCAATGTCTCCAGTATTTTTGATAGTAAATACTGGTATATAATATTTTTGAAGCTTAAATTTATTATTTATAGAGATATAATGATTGGTGTAATTTCCTTTTTTGAATTTAATATTTTTTTCTTTTAATATATTTTCAATATTATTGGCTATCTTATATATATTATTAAAATGGTTATGTATTATTGAAATTTTATCCATTTTATTATCCCCTTTATTTATTTTTTTATTTATTTAGAATTTTTTCTCTTAGAGTTAGAAGTTTTTGAGTTTTTTCTTCGTCACAATATCTTAAAGCATTTTTTCTAAGGTAGAAATTGTTGATATTGAATAGATCTTTTAGTTCTTCTGTTGAAGGTTCTGTTTTGTTTAATATAAAATCAGGGATTAAAAATAGTTTGTCTTCGAATTGTTTGCCAGCATCTTCGCAGATTGCTTTTCCTGTTTTTGGAGATAGGTATTTTAAATTTTCTGTGGTACCTGTTGCATTGCATTTTTCGAAGTCAAGACCGAAACCTATTTCAGCTAGGAATGCTATTTCCCAATTTATATAGTTTTTTAATGTTAATCTATATGTTTCTTCTTTTGAAAGTAATGTAAGTTTTTTATCTGTTATTTTTTCAATAAGAGATAGGGTATGGTAATATAATCCTTGGTGTACTTCTTTTTCAGCTAGGATATTTTTTAGAGTGAATGATATGCTATTAATTATGTTAAGTTTTTGAGGGGTTGAAATTAGTTCGAAGGATTGTCCTTTTTCTAATTTTGGAGTGAATAAACCTAGGTGTTCTTCAAGGCGAGCTGACCAGTTTAGTTCAAATATGTTTCCAGTTTGATATACAGCTCTTTTTTTCTTGGTTGCGCCGTTTTTTATTAGACCTGTGAAAAGACCGTTGTTTTCTGTGAAAAACGTTGTTAAAAGGTTTGAATTTCCTAGAATTCTACCGTGAAGGAAGATTCCTTTATCTTTTATCTTCATATTTTTCTTGACTTTCAAAAATCTTATACATATAATGGCAACAAATTATTGAAAAATCAAGAGGTTTATTATGGCTAGAGTATGTCAAATTACAGGTAAAAAATTAGCAACTGGTAATAACGTTGCTCACTCAAAAAAATCAACTAGAAGAACTTTCTTACCTAACTTACATGTTGTATCTTTCTTAAGTGAAGTTTTAGGTCAAAAAATTCAATTGAGACTTTCTAAAAAAGGTATCAAAACTGTTGAACATAATGGTGGTATTGATTCATACTTATTGAACAAACCAAATTCAAAATTAACAGATGATGCTAAAAAACTTAAAAAGAGAGTTGTTAAAGCTAAAGCTAAAAAAGAAGCTTCTGCTAAGTAATTAATACCTGTTTATTATATAAGTTAGAAATTCCTACCAATTGGTGGGGATTTTTTATTTGCGAATAGTTTCTTGTTGACAAATTTTCTTTTAGATTGTAAAATGATTATATGTAAAATGTGTACCCCTAAACTAAAGATATATGAAAATTTTATGGAAACATCAAGGTGGGTTTAAGTATTTTATTGATGGAAATGCTTATAAACTCAAGGATGATGATGGAGAGATTATTTTAAATATTTTATTCCCTTCTGAATTGAAAAATTCAAATTATGTTTATAAATTCTTATCAGTTAAAAAGGTAGAGACTTTTATATCTTTATCTTTAAATTTTAGGAATGTGGAACGATTTGATTTAGAAGGCGGTGAAGAATATCTTTCATCGATATTGGGAGAAGTGCAGGAAAGAGAAAAAAATGATAGTTTCCCAAAGATTCTGTGTTATTTTAATAGCACGTCCTTTAAAGACGTTAAATTATTAAATTAAGTTTTATAGAGTGAGTTTGCAAAAATTCACTCTATTTTTATATCTTGATTTTATGAAGCTTTTATCCTATTATTTTAAAATCAAAAATATTAGGAGTTTGTTGTATGAAAAATCTGTTGATAGTGGAGTCGCCTGCTAAATCTAAAACTATTAAAAAATATTTGGGTAAAGATTTTGAAGTTTTACCTTCTGTTGGTCATGTTAGAGATTTAGAGCCTGTTGATGGGGCAGTTGATGTTGAAAATGATTTCGCTATGAAGTGGAAAATATTACCAGGTAAACAGAAGAATATTTCTGCAATTGCTCAAGCAGTTAAAAAAGCTGAAAATGTATTTCTTTCTCCCGATCCCGATAGAGAAGGAGAGGCTATCGCGTGGCATTTATATGATATATTAAATAAGAAGAAAGCATTTGAAGGAAAGAATGTTAAAAGAGTTGTTTTTAATGAGATTACAAAAACAGCTATTCAAAAGGCTTTGAAGGAACCTAGAGAAATAGATCAAAACATGGTTGATGCTTATTTGGCAAGAAGAGCGTTAGATTTTGAAGTTGGTTTTAAATTATCTCCAGTTCTTTGGAAGAAGTTACCAGGTTCTAAATCTGCTGGTCGTGTTCAATCGGTTGCTTTAAGAGTTCTTTGTGAAAGAGAAGATGAAATTGAAAAATTTGTACCTGTTGAATATCATTCAATAGAGGGTAAGTTTGTTACTGAAGAAGGTAAAGAGTTTAATTCTAAGCTGTCTCATTATAATGGTGTTAAATTAGATAAATTTGCTATTAAAACTTCTGAAGAAGGAAATAAGATAGTTGAAGATTTGAATGTTAAAGATTATTCAGTTGCGGCTATTGAAAAGAAAAAATCTCAAAGAAGACCTTATGCTCCATTTACTACATCTACTTTACAACAGGATGCTTCTAGAAAGTTAGGTTTTGCTGCTAAGCATACTATGAGGGTTGCTCAAAAACTTTATGAAGGAGTTGATTTGGGAGGTGAAACAGTTGGTTTGATTACTTATATGAGAACAGATTCTGTTGCGTTATCTAAAGAGGCGGTCGAAGGTGCTAGAAGTTTTATTGGTAAACAATTTGATAGCAATTATTTACCTGAAAAACCAATTTTTTATGCTAACAAAAGTAAGAATTCTCAAGAGGCCCACGAAGCTGTTAGACCTACAAATTTATCTAGAACTCCTAAATCAATTCAAGGTTATTTGGATAAAGATCAATATAGACTTTATGAGCTTATTTGGAAGAGAACTGTTGCTTCTCAAATGTCTAACGCGGTTATAAATCAGGTTGCTGTGGATATTGTTTCTGAAGATAAAAATGCTGTGTTTAGAGCGACTGGTTCAATGATTGGATTTGATGGTTTCTTGGTTCTTTATAATGAAGCTAAAGATGAGAAAGAAGAAGACTCTAAGATGCTTCCTAAAATGGAAGAAGGCCAAGGTGTAGATAAAAAATCTATTTTTGATGAAGAACATTTCACTCAAGCTCCTCCAAGATATACAGAGGCATCTCTTGTTAAGAAGTTGGAAGAAATGGGTATTGGTAGCCCATCTACTTATGCGAATATTTTAGATGTTATTCAGTTAAGAAATTATGCTAGGATAGAAAAGAAGAGATTTGTTTGTGAAGATAGAGGTAGAATAGTTGTTGCATTCTTAAAAGATTTTTTTGCTAAGTATGTTGAATATGATTTTACAGCTGGTATGGAAAATAATCTAGACGAAATTGCAAATGGTGATAAGCAATGGAAAAATGTTATGATGGATTTCTGGACGCCATTTATGGATGCTGTTGGAAAGGCTCATGACTTAAGTAATGAAGAAGTTGCTGATAAATTAACAAATGATTTAGCCATACATTTATTCCATTTGAAAGATGGAGATTCTATTGAAGAAGCTAGAAAATGTCCTGATTGTGGAAACGGTAAGTTATCATTAAAATTGGGTAAATTTGGTGGTTTTATAGGTTGTTCTAATTATCCAGAATGTCGTTATACTAGACAATTGGCTATTAATCCAGATGATAAATATGTTGATGAAAAGAATGCTAAATCAGCTGAAGATGGCACTGTTGAATTTGGTGAAATTAAAGGTAAAAAGTTAACTTTGAGAAAAGGTCCTTATGGTCATTATGTTCAATTAGGTGAAATGGAAAAAGGTACTTCTGAAAAGCCTAAGAGAGTTAGTTTGCCAAAAGGTGTTTCTCCGGAAGAGATTGATGAGAAGAAAGCTAAATTCTTGATAGCTTTACCTAAAAAAGTAGCTGAAGATGCTGAAGGTAATAAGATTGAGGTTGGCATAGGAAGATATGGTCCTTATATTAAAAAGGGTAGTGCTTTTGTATCAATTCCTGCAGGACAAGATTTATTTACTATTAGTAAAGAGGTTGCTTTGGATCTTGCTTCTAAGGCTAGAGAGTCCGCGAAAAAAGTGTCAGCTGAAGTTC
Organism: Alphaproteobacteria bacterium; assembly: GCA_025210155.1. Lineage (NCBI taxonomy): Bacteria > Pseudomonadati > Pseudomonadota > Alphaproteobacteria > Alphaproteobacteria bacterium. Next base: position 69,662 of record JAOASE010000012.1, read on the forward strand.
TTGGAAAAGATGATAAGGGGAATGAAGTTTTATATTACGCTTCTGGAAGATATGGTCCTTATGTTAAATCTGGAAAGAAATCTGCTTCAGTGGATAAGGATTTGCAAGCTAAGATAGCAGGTGGAGAAAAATTAACATTAGAAATAGCTTTGGAGTTACTTAGTAAAAAATAAAGCTTTACTAGTTGATTTGTCTAAAAAAAAATGATATAATGGTTTTGTTATTATTAATATGGAGAGGGATAATATGAGAAAATCTATAGTTAATATTTCTTTAATTGCTTTGTTAGCAGGCTGTGCAACGGCTACAGTTCCTTTAAATTCAAACCAAGCAAATGAAGATTTGAATTCAGAATTTTTTGATGGTGAATATGTTGCTGATAAAAAAGTTAATGTAGACATTGAACAGTTAGAAACAAATACTAAAACAACAGCAGAAAAAATTGCTGAAGAAGCTAAGAAGGATGCCTCTAAGAAAGTGGAAAAAGTTTCTTCTGAAGTTGATAAAGCGATGGATACAGCTGTTTATAAAGGGACTCCAACTGCGACTTATAAAGTAGGTGATCCATATAAAATTGATGGTGTTTGGTATTTCCCTTATGAAGATTATTATTATGCTGAAGTTGGTCAAGCTTCTTGGTATGGCTCAGAAGATAATGGAAACTTTACAGCTAATGGAGAAGTTTTTGATTCATCAGCATTGACTGCGGCTCACAGAACTTTACCTATGCCTTCAGTTGTTAGAGTTACTAATGTTTCAAATGGTAAATCTGTAGTTGTTAAAGTAAATGACAGAGGTCCTTTTGCTAGAGATAGAATTATTGACCTTTCTCAAGCTGCAGCTGAAAGATTAGATTTTGTTAAAGATGGTCATTCTACAGTTAAAGTAGAAATATTACCTGAAGAAAGTAAAGCTTTGAAAGCAGAATTATTGAATAAAGGTACAGCTAAAGCTCCAGTTGTTGAAATGCAAGTTGAAGATAAAGTTGTAGAGCAACCTAAAGTTTCAGAACCAGTTTCTTTTGAACAACATACTCCAGTTGTTGAAGAAGTTAAAAAACCTGTTTCTCCAGTAATGAATACCGATCACTATGTTCAAATGGGTGCTTTTGGAAATCATATGAATGCTGATGCATTAGCTAGAAGACTTTCAGATGCAGGTCACAATGTTGTTACTGAAAAGACAGCTTCTGGTTTAACTAAAGTTAAGGTTGTAGGATTTGATTCTAAAGCAGCTGCTAAATCTATGATTAATACATTACAAAATCAAGGTTTTGGTAAGGGTTTTGCTAGATAGTACAAATTATTACTTTAAAAATTAAATTCGACCTCAATTCGGGGTCGATTTTTTTTATTGATTTGTTTTTTTTAATGTTTTAGAGTCTTATTAGTTTAATGTTTAAATTGATTAGTATGCGAAGATGTTTGATAGAATTATTTAATAAGGATCTATATAGTTCTTTAGATGGTTCTGTGGAGATGGATGGGTACTTAAAGCTTAGTTTTGCTAATAAGTATAGTAGGGAAGTTAAAGAACGTTTTTTGAAAGACTTTTTTATTCCTAGTGAAGAGAATGAAGATTATATGAAATTGAACTTTGTTTTATTAGATATTGAAAAATATAGAGATGATTCTATTTTGTTAGGGATTTTTAATGAAATTGAATTTGAGATGAAGTTGTCTAATGAAATAAAAATTTCAATTATTGAAGAAAAAAAAGAGGTTGCTTAATTTAAGCAACCCTATTTTTTATTTAATCATTTTTTTATATTCGTTTTCTATAATTTTGTGACAGTGTTCTGCTAGTTCTTTTCTGTCAGAAAATTGTGATAGATCTATAGGATCTAATTGTTTCATTTTGATTTTAATTTTTCCAGCTTTAAGTATTTTAATCATATATTGAATGAAGCTTTCTTCTTGAGAAGGGTTTTCTTTTACATAATATGCATAAAACTCTCTTTCTTTAGCTGTGGATTTTTTGCTTTTATTATTACTGATATAGTAAACAGCTGGTTGTATGTAAAGTTTTTCATCTTCTTTAATATCTTTACGACCCAATTGGTGTTCTACTATATTAAACATAGCTGATTTGAAAGGTTTTATTTCATTTCCATTGTTAGTAGTTCCTTCAGGAAATATTAGTAATGGAGATTTTTCTTTAGAAAGTTTTTCAGCTAATTTAGCAGTTTCTTGTTTTGCTTTTCTTGGATTTCTTTCAATGAACATGCATCCGGCTTTACCCATGATAGTTCCAAGAAGTGGCATTTTTCTTAATTCAGCCTTTGGTACAAAAGCAGGATTAATTGTTGCCCCTAAAGCAGTAATTTCTATAAAAGAAGTGTGATTGGTAATCATTAGAAGTGGTCTGTGTTTTACTAATGTCCCTTCTTTCTCAACTTTTATGTTAATAGTGGCTTTATAAAATTTCCACCAAAATTTTCTAAAGTATTTAGGGTTTATTCTGAACCAAGAAAATGGAAATATAGTTATGAACATTAATAGAGTTACTATAAAGTAACATGTTAGTCTAATATAAGCTATTATAGTCATAAATAAATTTTTCATTTGGTTTCCCTTTCTTAATAAATTTTTCATGAAAATTATTTTGTTAGGTTTAAATTGTAATAAATTTCTTATTGCTTTTTAGCATAGTGTTCGAAATATTTTTTATCTAATTTATCCATATCTAAAAGGATTAATATAGATGTTGAATTGAAAAGTGGGTCAACATATATTCCGTTACCAAAATTACAACCGATTCTCATATATCCTTTTATAAGAGGTAAGATATCTTTTAGAGCTTTCTTTTTATTTAATTCTTCTTCAGGAATTAGGTCTAATTCATCCCAAGTTTTTTGTTTTGATTTTATAACAGATAATTCTTCTGCAACAGGGTTTTCTTTAGAGTATAGTTTTATTAAAGATAAAGCCTCTCTGATTTCTTCAACATTTGTAGTTGGCCAATCAGCTTCTCCAAACATAAGTTTAATATCGTTTTTGAAGAAGTAGTCAGCAATAACATTCCAAAGAAGTTTCATAACTATATTGTTTCTATATTCTGCTTTTATACAAGCTCTACCAAGTTCAAGAACTTTTCCTTTTGAGTAATTCATTAATGAAGATACGTCAAATTCGTACTGAGAGAAGAAATGTCCAATTTCAGAAATATGTTCTTTTTCAATAAGTCTATAAGTTCCTATAATTTTATCTTCCATAGAACCTTCAATAGTTGTGTCATACATTATGATATGATTACATGTTTCGTCGAATTGATCGAAGTCTCTTTTTTCTTCATGAACTTTTGGATTTTGTTCAACTCCTGAATTAGCTCCAAGTTCTTCAAAAAATATTTTATATCTTAATTTTTGGCATGCTACAATTTCTTCTTTTGATTGTGTAAGTCTAGCTTCAATATTTCCGACTTTAGATAAATATAGTTCTTTCATAATAATCCTTTTAATTTGTTTTGGAGCTTTAAATTGTAGCGCCTTTTAAATTATCTATGGTATTTTATAATAAAAAATATTTCAAATCTAGTAAAAAATTTTTTAGATTTATTTTGTTGAAAAAAAGCTATTCTTAGTTTATTATTTTGATTGAAATGTGAAAGATTTTGGGAGGATATTAATGGTAGAAAATAGTAAAAAATCATCTTCTAAGTTGGCATTGTTTTTAGGTGCTTCTGTGGTTTTAGGTGGAGTTTATTTTTTTAATGAAAATGTTATAAGTGAGAAAGGTTTGGATAGTATGACTTTGGAAAAAGCTAGATGGAATTTAAAGGATTTTGGATATAGCTCTTATGAGGATCCTCAAATAGAAAAAGATGTTCTTAAAATTGAAGAAATGACTAAGGATTTGCTTCAATATAGAGGGAAGGTTGCTGATAACCTTGAAGAAATTTTGAATAAGGAAATTGCTATAAGCCAATTGGAAAATAAAGTTTTTGGTTATTTAGGATTGTTGTCTTCTCAAGACGAAACTAATCAAGAATTGAAAAAATTGGAAATGGATTATTCCGTTAGATTATCTCAATTGGGAGCTGAAACAGAATTTATAAATCTTGAGATAGGTGTAATTTCCCCTGAGAAGTATGAAGAGCTTTTGAAATCTTCTGATATGATTAAATTTCATAAACCTATGTTAGATAAGGTTATTGAAAATGCTAAGTATAACTTGGAAGAGAGTGTTGAGAAAATTTTAACTAAGACTAGTGGTTTTAATAGTTCTCCTTGGGGTCAAGCTATGAGTGAACTAGAGGTTAGAATTAGGTTTGATTTTGAAGGTGAAAAATTACCTATGGTTAAGATAATCGATATCTTGAATAACGATATAGATCCTGAAAGAAGAGAGAAAGCTTTGGAAGTTTTTTCTAATACTTTGGCTGATAAAGGAAATAGTTTTTCTTTTGTAGAAATGGAAGCTAAGACTATGAATAATATTATGGGTCTTGCTACTATTATGAGAAAAGAAAGAGGTTTGACTTATCCAATGGAAGGTAGAAATATTGCTAATATGTTGGATAAAAAGATAGTTGATTCTTTGCATGATGTTGCTGCTAAAGAAGGTAAAGAGCAGGCTATGAGATATTATAAAATTTTAGCTAAACTTATGGATAAGGATGTTCTAAGTTGGGCTGATAGAAATGCAAAACCATTGCAAACTAAGCAAGAAATTATTGAATGGAAAGATGCTGTAAAAATGACGGTAGATTCTTATAGTGCTTTTTCTCCTAAGCTTGGAAAAATGGCAGAAGGTTTCTTTGTGAATGAAAAGGTTGATGCTCCGGCTTATGAAGGTAAAAATGGAGGTGCGTTCTCTTATTCATTTATGTTGCCAGATAATGTAGAACAATCTTATGTACTTATGAATTATAAAGGTAAAGATAGAGATGTTTCTACTCTTGCACATGAGATTGGACATTCTCTTCATGGTATTTTAGCAGAAAGAAAGCAAGGTGAGTTAATGCATAATGCTCCAATGCCTTATGCTGAAACAGCATCTATTTTTGGTGAAATGCTGTTATTTGATAATTTGATTAAATCAGAGAATGATAAGAAGAAAAAATTAGCTATGTTATTGGATAAATCTAATGATTGGTTGAATTCAGTTTTAAGACAAATTTCATTTTCTGAGTTTGAAATTATGATTCACGATGCTAGAGAAAAAGGTGAGTTATTAATGGAAGACTTTAATAATATGTATTTGGATGCGACTAAGAAATATTATGGTGAAGATGGTGAAATGTTTGATTATAAACATGTAGCTCCTTTGTGGTCGTATGTACATCACTTTAGAAGACCTTTCTATGTTTATGCATATGCATTTGGTGAATTATATACTCAATCATTATTTGCAGTTAAAGATAATTTTAAAGAAGGTGAATTTGAACAACTTTATATTGAAATGTTAGAAAAAGGTGGTACTCAAGGTGCTGTTGATTTAATGAGTCCATTTGGTTTGGATCCTCGTTCTAGAGATTTCTGGGTTAATGGTGTTAATGTTTCAATTAAGCAGTGGTTGGATGAAGCTGAAGAGTTGATGAAAGAACTTAACTTATAATTTTTTAAAGAGGTCTTTTATAGGCCTCTTTTTCTTGAACTTGACTTTGTTTGTTTTAAATCCTATAATTAGGATGTCCTTTGGACTATAAAACTAAACCTTTTATGGAATAGGTATTTTGGACGTGGGTGCGATTCCCACTAGCTCCACCAAATAATTGCTCATTGTTTATAGAGTTGGGGCTAATCAGGATCGACAGATACAATAAAGATAAGAGCTGTTTTCGAGAGTGATTTAAACTCGTTAAAATTTGATTAAAACAAATGAGTGCTAATAGAAATTACGCTCCAGCTATAGCTGCCTAATTAGGACGCTTAAGCGACAAAATTCTTGATACATAATGAGCGTATTAAGTGAGGTCTGCCCCTTCCTATCAACAGAATGGGGCTTTTTCTTTGCCTTTTAATCCAATTTAAATCAAATTATCAATTGTTAAATTTCAGTCATTTATTATTTATAAACTTCTGAAATTTAAAATTTAATTTAACTTCCTTGAATTAAAATACTTGAAAAAGTTTTTTTGAAAGTGCTTTTGATGTGGATATCGATTTGTAAAGAGGGTTTTTTCAATTATTTTTTTGTGGATTTGTAGGTTTGTATGTTATAATATAATTCTGATTTAAATTTGAGCAAAAGGTGTACTAAAGAATGCGAGAATTCTTAGATATAAAGACTTTGGATAAATATATTATTAAGCAATTGCTAACAGCTATTGGTGTTGTTGTATTTGTTTTACTTGGTATTGCTTGGTTATCTCAAATTATTAGACTTATAGAGCTGTTTTTCTCTCATAATTTACCGTTTTTATCATTCCTAAGATTTTCAAGTTATTTATTGCCAGGTTTGGTTGCAATTGTTTTGCCTATAGCATTTTTGATAGCGGTGTTGTTTATTTATAATAAGCTTATTTCTGATAGAGAGCTTATTGTTATGAAGGCTGTGGGAATGGATTTGAAAGCATTGTATAAACCTATTTTTGTTGTTTCAGTCTTATTATTTATTTTAAATTTTTTATTAAATCATTTTATCGCACCTTATTCTGCTGTTGCATTTAAGAAATATAAGACGGATTTTATTGGAGATTTATCTCAGGTTGTTTTGAAAGAAAAAACCTTTAATGACTTGGCTAGTGGTTTAACAGTTTATGTTGATAACACTAAAGGTAATATTTTATATGACATTTTCATTAACGATTCTAGAGAAAAATCTAGTAAAACTATTTATGCTGAAAAAGGACAGGTTTTGAAAACTGAGAAAGGTTTTTCAGTTGTGCTTGTAAATGGTTCCTTGCATGAGTCTAAATCTGGTGAAACTAGATCTGAAGATAGAATTACTTTTGGTAAGTTTGAAAATTATACTATTGATTTAGGATTGGCAAAAGAGAAGTCTATGAAGATCTTTAAGCCTAAAGAACTTTCAACATATAAGTTATTGACTGCTGAAAAATGGGATTTTGTTAGAAAAGATAAGATTAATAAATATAAAGTTGAAGGACACAAGAGGTTTGTTATGCCTTTTTATAATATAATTTTTGGTATGATTTGTGCTATGTTTATTTTGAGTGCTAGATTTTCTAGACAAGGTAATTTCAAGCCTGTATTTACTTCAGTTATAAGTTGTTTATTTGTTTATTCTGTTTATATAGGTGCATTTTCTTTTGTTAGAAAGTCATATGAATTTATTTACATACCATATGTATTAACTTTGGTTTTGATAGTATTTTTAAGATGGAGATTTAATAGAGAAAATAGTAGGTAATTTTTTACTTGGTTTTCTTTTAAAATTTTTATAGAATTGGGCTTAGTATGAGAGTGAAATTTTTTAAATTTATTTCAGTTTGTTTCTTAGGAACTCTTTTTTCTAAAGAGGTTTTTTCTCAAGAAATTAATACTAAGTCAAAAGATCTTAAGTTTGAAATAGAAGATATAACTTATGATGATCAAAAATCTATAATTTATTCTACTGGTGGTATTAGGATTTATAAAGAAGATCTTGAAATGACAGCGGATTATTTTGAGTTTAATTCTAAGGATGATACTTTTTCTTTAGTTGGAGATGTTGAGTTTGATGCTCAAGATAACTTTTTTAAATTAAATAGTTTAGTTAGCTCTTCTGATATGAGTAATGTTCATGGTAAAACTATGGAAGGTTTCTCTTCGGATGGTGGACATATGGTGGCAGATTCTTTAGGTAGAGAAAATAGTTATAAAAATGTTTTTAGAGGCGTTGATTATACTGCCTGTGATATTGGCTTTGATGTTGAAGATTTTAAGAAGTGTCAGAAAAAAGTTGTTGATGGAAAGAGTGAGGATAAAGAAAAAGAAGTTCCTGCTTGGTCATTATATTCAGGTAGGTTAGTTCAAGATACTGATGCTGAAATGCTTTATGCATACAATAATATTTTTTATCTTTGGGATTTTCCTGTGTTTTATTTACCTTATATGGCATATCCATCTTTTGATGTTAAAAGAAAGACGGGTTTACTTCCTTTTGAGTTTGGAAAGAAAAATTATGGATCCTATATTTCTACACCTTTATTTATTGATATTTCAGATCATGAGGATATGACATTAAAACCTATTTTTACCAAGGATGAAGGTCTTCTTTCAGGAATGGAATATAGAAGAAAACTAACATTCGGAAATTTATTTTTTGATGGATATTATATAAATGAAAAAACTACAGACGATCAAAGATGGTATGTTAATAGTAGAAATGAGTTTACATTAACAGATGTTTGGAAATTAGATTTAGATATTAGAAGGGCATCAGATGATACATTTTCTAAAAAATATGATATAACTCATAATGATTGGTTAACATCTAATATTGAGACAGGAGCTTACTGGGATAGTAATTATTTTATTTTGGGTGTTACTAGTTATCAGGATTTGAGATATTATGAAGATAGTTCAGATGGCAATGAAAGTCCTGAAGTTATGCCTCAAATGTATTATTATTATGAAACTGATGTTAGTGATGAAGGTACTTTCTGGAGTTTTGATTCAAGTTTAGTTAATTTATGGACTAATAGAAATTCTTATCAAAATGTTGAAGATTCATATAATACTAGATTTTCTTTTGATTTGAAGAGACATTATAAAGATATTTTTGATAATGGAATTGTTGCAGATACTTCTTTGGCTTTAAAGAGTGATTTTTACTTTATGGATGATATTTATTATGGAGAGGTTGATCCTTCAGAAGTTCCTGAGAGTGGTAATGAATTTAGAATTTATCCGGAGCTTAATGTTCTTTTAAAGTATCCTTTATTTAAAAAGGGTAAATCTTTTAGTTCTATTATAGAGCCAGTTGTTCAAGCTATTATATCTCCTGATAATTCTAGATTGCATGATAGTGACATTTTAAACATGGATAGTTTGGATACGGAATTAGATGAAAATAATTTATTCTCTGATAATAGATATAGAGGATCTGATTTAATAGAAACTGGTAATAGGTTTAATGCTGGTGTTAATTGGGACGTTATGTTTGATGATAGTGAGCAACATCTTAGTATGTTCTTTGGTCAAGGATATGTAGATTCTTCTGAAAATATTTATCCAGAAGGATCAGGATTGAGAGAAGGGTTTACTGATGCGGTTGGTTCTGTTAAATTTAAATATTCTTCATCTCTTGATTTTTATTATAGATTTAGATTGGATGGGGATAATTATGAGTTTAATAGAAATGACTTAGGATTTAGATCTTTTCAAAAAAATTATTGGATAGATATGGGGTATATTTATTCTGCGTTTGTGGATGAAACTTCTACTTCAGATGATGATAGAACAGAAGAAGTTAGAGCTATGGTAAAAACTAAATTAACTGATAATTGGAATTTAACAGGTGGATCTATTTATAATTTATCAACATCTTCTTTGAGTGAATGGGAAATGGGTGTTGAGTTTGTTAATGATTGTTTAGGTATCGGTCTTATTGCAGATAGAAAAAATTCTAATGATAGAGATTATAAAGGGTCTACCTCTTTTTCTATAAAGATATCTTTTAGAAATACAGATGGAAATAAGAGTGAAGAAGTTTTAAGAGAGAATGGTATTGATATAGATAATTTCAATTGGGAGAAAGATGATGAATTTATGTGGTAGGTTTTTTGTATTTTTGTTTTTAAGTATGTTTGTGATTCTTAAAGATATTAAGGCTGAAGATGTTGAGATTTTAGCAGAAGTTAATGGTAGTATTATCACTAGTTATGAACTTGATAAGAGGGTTCAATTTCAAAGATCGTTGAGTGATCAATTTAAAAAGATACCTCTTAAACAATTTAAAAAAATTGTTTTGGAAGGTATGATTTCTGATAAAATAAAACTTAAAGAGTTATCTTTATATAATGTTAGTGTTGACCCTAAAGAATTGAAAAATTCTATTAGAGGTATTGAGGCTAGAAATGGTTTGCCAAAGGGTTCTTTTGATAAAATTGCAAATGATGTAGGGATAGATAAGGATAATGCTTATGAACAGATTAGAACTGAAATTGCTTGGGGTAAATTTATAAGAAGTTTTTATTTTCATTCTGTAGATATTGATGAAAAAGATGTTGATGCTATTTATAAGGACACTGTTAGAAAACATGATGTTTATGCTTCTAAATATAAGTTGTCTCAAATTATTTATCCTAAGGGTAAGGTTAGTGAGATGTTTAATACTTTAAGAAGAAAAAAGTTTACTTGTTCTGGTTTTAACAAGCATGTTGAGGAAAGGGGTGTTATTGGATCTGGTGAGTTAGGAGTTGTTACCGTTAAGGATTTGAGACCTAATGTTATTTCTGCATTGGAAGGTGTTAAAAAGGGTGAGTTGACTAATCCTATAAACGATGTTGATGGAACTTTTGTTTCTTATTATGTTTGTGAAAAGGCAGCTAGAAAGGGTGCTGAAAAACTACCTAAGGATTTAAGGGATAGAATTAAGTTTAGTCAATTGGGTAAAAAGATGGAATTGTTCTCTGAGATGCATTATGAAAAATTAAAGGATAATGCAGTTGTAGTTTACTACTAGGGTTGAATAGTAGATTTTTTATCTAAGAAAGTTCCTGTTTGGAGCTTTCTTTTTTACTTGAAATGAGTGAGTTTGTTGATATGCTTTAGTTTATTAATAACTTTAAATTATTTTTATGGATATAAAATATATTATAAACGAAGTTTCTGATTTAAATCGTGGATTTAGGATTTCTATTTTAAAAGAAGGAAATTTGGAATTTGTTTTTAAATCTGGAGAACATCCTTTTCTTGTTAAATTTTTATTGGAAAATGGAAAAGAAGATCCTCAATTGATTTTAGGAAAAAATACTTCCATTGAAACTAACGAAGTGGAACCCTATCTGGATTTATGCAAAGAGTTTTTTCTTAAATTGTATAAAATAATAAATGAGGTAACTTCTTCTTATGGATCTGCTGAGGGATTATCTATCTATTTTAATACTTTAATTGAGTTGAAAATCTTTTCTTTTTCAGGTGAAGTTTCGAGGCATAATAGAAATTGTGATGCTAGAGATGCCATCTCTGTGCGTTTAAAGAAAATAGGTATTGAAATACCTAAAAATCCTAATCATTAAGATATTATATGTTAAAAAAAAGCTCCCGATTGGGAGCTTAATTTTTTATCAATCATTAATTATGATTTGAATGTTTTAGCGAATGCAGCAGCAGTGTCTAACATTCTGTTAGAGAAGCCCCATTCGTTGTCGTACCAAGTCATAACTCTTACGAAACCGTCTTGCATAACTTTTGTGCCTGGTGCATCGAAAGTTGATGAGTTAGGGTTTGTAGTGTAATCAACAGATACTAAAGGTAGTTCGTTGTAACCTAGAACGCCTTTTAATTCGCCTTCAGCATATTTCTTGATAGCTGCATTGATTTGTTCTGCTGTAACTTCTTTGTTTAGTACACATTTAAGGTCTACTAGAGATACGTCAGCAGTTGGTACTCTGATTGCAACTCCGTCTAATTTACCATTTAGGTGAGGTAATACTAGACCAACAGCTTTAGCAGCGCCTGTTGAAGTTGGGATCATTGAAACAGAAGCAGCTCTTGCTCTGTAAGGATCTTTGTGTGCAGTATCTACAGTTCTTTGGTCACCAGTGAATGCATGAATTGTAGTCATGAAACCGTGGCTAATACCGAATTCTTTATCTAAAACGTAAGCAACTGGAGCTAGACAGTTTGTAGTACAAGAAGCGTTTGAGATTACGTCCATGTCTGCAGTGATTTTGTCATGGTTAATACCATAAACAACTGTTAAATCAGCGTCTGGAGATGGAGCAGAAACGATTACTTTTTTTGCACCAGCTTGAATGTGTTTAGAAGCCATTTCTTTCTTCAAGAAGATACCAGTACATTCGAATACGATATCAACATCTAAGTCACCCCAAGGTAAATCTTCAGGATTTCTTTCGCTGCACATTTTAACGTTTTGATCTTTAACTTTCATTAGGTCTCCATCAAGAGTGATGTCGAATGGTAATTTACCGTGAACTGAGTCCCAAGTTAATAAGTGTGCGTTCATATCTGCAGGTGCTAAATCGTTAATACCTACAACTTCAATATCTGTTCTATCAGATTCTAGTAAAGCACGGAAAACAAGTCTTCCGATTCTACCAAAACCATTGATTGCTACTTTAGTTTTAGTCATTTTATATTTTCCTTCATTGGTTTTTAAGTATTTCACCCATCTGTTGTGAAAAAATAACCTTTATGTACTATATGTACACTGCAGAACATTTTTTCTTATCATCTGGGCAAAATCTTTAAAAACTTCAAGAGTAGATATCGTCAGATGAACATTTGGGAGAATGTAATTTATCTGAGATATATTTTACTTGTGGGGAGTCTAATTGCAAGGGAAAATTATAAAATAAAAAAAGGCTTCCTATTGGAGGCCTTTTTTATATCTTTTTGAAATTTGACTTTCTTTAGAAAAACTAGAAACCTAGAGTTTGTCTTTCTTTTGATTGTCTTTTTCTTTCACGTTTAACAGCTTCGTTTGCTTTTCTTTTCTTAGCAGTTGTAGGTTTTTCGTGATATCTTCTACTTTTAACTTCTTTGAAAAGACCTTCTTTTTGGGCTTTTTTCTTAGCAATTCTTAGTGCTTTTTCAACGTTGTTATCTTTAACGAATACTTTTACCATTTTTACATTCACCTCCTTAGATAGGTCTTTGGTAATTAATTTATGCCGTTAGTTTACTAATAAGTTTTGAAAAATCAAGCTTTTTTTTACTTCGTCTTTTATTTCAATTTTAATTAAAGTATCAATTGTTAGATTTTCAGTCATTTATTTTTTATAAACTCCTAAAAATTAAAATTTACTTTAATTTTCTTGAAAAAAAATACTTGTAAAAAATAATTTGTTTTCAATTTTTATCTTTAGTATATATAATGAATGAAAATTTAATAAAAAGGTTTGTTTGATGGAAAAAGTTAGAATAGCTAAATTTATTGCAGGGAATTCTGAATACTCTAGACGTAAGGTTGAGAGTTTGATTTTTGATGGAGAAGTTAAGGTTAATGGAAAGGTTGTTGAAGAACCTTCTATTAAAGTTTCTGTTGAGGATAAAATTGTTATAGAAGGTAGTGTTTTAAAAGTTTCTATGGATGAACAAAGAGAAGAAAAGATATTTGCTTTTTATAAACCTACTGGGTGTATTTGCTCTAAGAAAGATGAAAAAGGTAGAAAGACTATTTATGATGTTATAGCAGATAGCTCTGTTGGGAAAAAGATTCTTAAAGAAAATTCTAATTTGCTTTATGTTGGTAGATTGGATTTTAATACAGAGGGAATTCTGTTGATGACTAATTCTGGTGATTTGAAAAATAAATTGGAGCATCCTTCTGCTAAGTTAGAAAGAGTTTATAGAGTTAAGGTTTTTAGTAAGAAGAAATTAGATGATAAAGATTTAAATCCTTTGAGAAAGGGAATTTCTTTTAAAGATAAAAAGACTGGTAAGAAAGTTTCTTACTCTCCTTTTGATGTTAAAATTATTGATTATGTTGAAGAGGATGTTGTTAGATATAATAAAGGTAAAAAGATAGTTACGAAGAATTCTTTTAATAAAGGAGATGGTAAATCTGTTTGGTGTGAAGTGAGAATTTTTGAAGGTAAAAATAGAGAAATTAGGAACGCATTTGAACAGATTGGATTTGTAGTTTCTAAGTTGAGTAGATTGTCTTATGGACCTTATAATTTGGAAGGTCTTAAGAGAGGTGAAATTATTAAAAGACCTGTTGTTAAGAGTTTAGTTAGGTAAAGTTTTTTATATAATTTCTTGTTTTTATTAAATTACTATACTAGTCTTTAATTTATGAGGGGAAAATATATAAGGATCTTGGTATGAAAGTTATAGTTGGAACTAAAAATCCCTTAAAGTTGAAAGCTGTAAAAATAGCATTTACAAGAATTTTTGATGAGGATATTTCTATTATTGGAGTTGATGCTCCTTCAGGTGTTTCTTCACAGCCTGTTCCGGGAAGTGAAGTATTAAAAGGTGCTAAAAATAGAGCAGAGTTTTGTAAAGATAAAATAGATGGAGACTATTTTGTTGGAGTTGAGGGCGGCTTAACTTTTTTAGATGATTTTAATGATTTGTTTTTAACCGGTTTTGTTGTTGTGTTATCTAATGATAATGAAATCATTGGAGTTGGAAATAGTGGTTTGATACAAATTCCAGAAGATCTTAGAAGATTGATAGAAGAAAAAGGTAGAATTAGTGGTGCTGTTAATGAATATTTTGGAGTTGAAAATTCTAAACATGCTCTGGGTGTGCAGGGGCATTTAACTAATGGAGAAATAGATAGGGCAATTGAGGTTGAACAAAATACTATAAGGGCTTTAACTTTACATAAATTTAATGGTAAAGTTTATGGGTAAAATAGATGTTCTATCCATTGTATAGATTGTGGAGTTTAGAACTACTTTTGTTTCCATCTATAGTATAGCTTATTTCATTTTGTAGTTTTTCTATTTTATAAGATTTATCTTTGTTGAAGTGAACTTTATAGAAAGTGTTTTCTTTTTCATTTATTATTTCTGGTATAAATTCTTTATCAGCAGGAAGCATTTTATCATAAGGAATTTCTGCTCTGTCTATCCAGTATGAATTACACTCTTCTTGTTCGTGGATTATTTTTCCTTTGTGATTTTTTGCTAAGAATATTTGAACATCAGTAAAGGCATCTTTTCCTTCGAATGAGAAATATAAAGATCCTATTCTTTTTAGATCTTGAGGAATTATTCCTGTTTCTTCCTTACACTCTCTTATTGCGCATTCTTCGAATGTTTCGTAATTGTGTTTATGTCCACCTGGTAGATTATATGTTCCGTTAAATGTTCTCTTTTTAAATACCATAAGAACTTTGTTTTGGTTTTTAACTAATACTAAAGTTGCAAAGGCATGTTTCATGATAATTCTCCGTTTATTATAGTTAACTATTTTACTTTTATTGAGTCAATAGAAACTTCTCATTTGCTAGGAAAAGCTTGAAAAAATTAATAGTTTTGTGAAATTGTATTTTTTTATAATTTTTTTCTTGATTTTGGTTTTTTGCTGTGTATAATCGGTTTCAGATTGTTAATAAGGGGCGATTAGCTCAGTTGGCTAGAGCACTTCGTTTACACCGAAGGGGTCGGGAGTTCGAGGCTCTCATCGCCCACCATTTATTTTCAATTGTTATCGTTTAGTTGTTCGGGTATAGTTCAGTTGGTAGAACAGTGGACTGTTAATCCATATGTCGCTGGTTCGAGGCCAGCTACCCGAGCCACTTTTTTTGTAAGTCTTTGAATAGGCTTATTTTTTTTTAATTTGTTGTGAAAGATATATTATAATTTTTGTTAAAAATGTTTTATTGTTTATCTTGACTAAGTATATTGAATTTTGTTATGTTAAATATGGTTAATAAACTTGTTAAGTTGAATAATAAGTGGGGGATAGTATGAAAATAGATAAATTAAAAGAGCATGTTATTAAATGTGCAACTGATAAAAATTTTATTCATTCAGATTGGTTTATAGAAAGTCATTTAGAAATTGTAGAAAAACTTTGTAATGAGTTATGTGATTTTTATGAAGAAGCGGATAGGGATGTCGTGAATATTTTAGTTTGGCTTCATGATTATGGAAAAATATTAGCCAAGAATTATGAAAATTTTCATAAGAGTGATGCTTTAGCTATAAGTAAAGGTAGAGAATTATTAGAAGATTTGGGATTTAGTAAAGATATCATTGATATATCTATAAAATATGTAGAGCTTAATGATAAAAAAATGGAGATAGATTTAAATCAAGCTCCAATTGAGGTTAAAATAATATCATCAGCGGATGCGGCAGCTCATTTCATAGGACCATTTTTTAGTTTATATATTTATGATAATTCTGATAAATCTATTGAAGAACTTTGTGAGTCTAATATAAAGAAAGCACAAAAAGATTGGAATAGAAAAATTGTTTTACCTGAGGTGAAAGAAAGATTTAAAGAAAGATATGAATGGATTTTAGAAGGCATGTCTTCATTAAATGGAAAATATTTTCTTAAATAATGTTAGGTTATTTGTTTTTTTATCTATTCTTTAAGATATGGGAAAAAGTTCATTGTTTCTGAATAGTAGTTAGTTCGGATTGTGTCAAAGATAGGGAGCCACTTTTAATCTGGAGCTTTTGAGCTTCTTTTTTTATGTATTTGAGAACTTTTTAAGAATTTTGATTTGTTACTTCTTTAGTAAAATTGAAAGAAGGGGTATTTATTAAAATTAATTCCATATTACCAATAATATTGTACCAAGTATCTTTTTTTATAAAAAGACTATCTCCTTTTTTTATTTCAATCTCTTTATTATCAATAATAAACTTTCCACTTCCTTTCAAAACAAAATAAATTCTATCGCTTTCGATGTTTTTTGTTTTTCCATGTTCTCCATTCAATTCAGAAATAGCAAGGCTGGCATTTTTAGATACTTCTTTTGTGATATAATTGTGAATAATATAATTTGAATTTATACTTCTGGTAATTTTTTCTTTTTTTGATACTTTTAAATAATTCATTTTTATTTTCCTTTTTATGTTTTAATTTTATCATTTTTTTAAAAAAAATCAATTTTTATTTAAATAGGAAAAAACTATATAATTTTTATTATATTTGATATAATTAATTATGGTTTTTAGGAGGTCGTATGGATATTGAATATAAAATTGGTCAGATGATTTTAATTGGTTTTAAGGGATATTCTCTTCCTGAAGCTATAAAAAATCAGATAGAAAATGGATTTGTTTCAGGAGTTAATTTACATGATTATGATAGAGGGGAAAATAAATTTGAGCAAAATATAAAAAGTTTTGAACAACTTTCTTTGTTGATAAATGAAATTAGATCAACTGTGAGTGAAATACCTTTGTTTATTGGTATTAGTCAAGAAGGTGGTATGGCTTCTCGTTTGAAAAAAGATTATGGTTTTGAACAAATAGATTCAGCTAAAAAAATTGG
Organism: Alphaproteobacteria bacterium; assembly: GCA_025210155.1. Lineage (NCBI taxonomy): Bacteria > Pseudomonadati > Pseudomonadota > Alphaproteobacteria > Alphaproteobacteria bacterium. The sequence goes on from JAOASE010000012.1 coordinate 86,706, forward strand.
AAATAGAAATGATGTAGAATATTCTTATAAAGAGTATTTTAAAATGGCTTTAGAATTAAAAAAATTGGGATTTAATTTAAATTTAGCTCCAGTGGTAGATATTAATACAAACTTAAAAAATCCAGTTATATCTCTTAAGGATAGAAGCTTTTCTTCAAGCTCAAATAAAGTATCTAAACATTCTGAACAATTTATAAAAGCTCATAATGACTTAAATATATTAACTTCTGTTAAACATTTTCCTGGGCATGGAAGTTCTAATGTAGACTCTCATTTAGGTTTTGTAGATATAACAGAGAGTTGGAGTGAAGATGAATTAATACCTTATGAATATTTAATAAATAATAATAGGATTGATATGATTATGACATCTCATGTTTTTAATAAAAACTTAGATGATAAATATCCAGCGACTTTATCTAAAAATATTTTAAAGGGAATGTTAAGAAATAGACTTGCTTTTGATGGAGTTATTATTAGTGATAATATTGAGATGAAGGCATTAAGTGAAAATTATTCTTTTGAAGAAATTGTGCTGAGAGGTATTGAGGCAGGGATTGATATTTTTACTATTACGAATAGTTATTATTATGATGAAAATATAGCTATAAAATTTAGAAATTTAATTTTAAAAAAATTAAAGGAAGGTGTTATTTCTGAAGAGCGAATAGATGAGTCATATAAAAGAATAATGAAACTGAAAAAGAAATACGGTATTATTTCTTAATAAAAAAACAGTCCGAAGACTGTTTATATTAAAAGCTTTTGTTTATTGTTGATTCTAAAATGTTTTTACTATATTGATTTTCAGAAGTTGTAAATGGCATTAATGGAAGAGTTATCCATCCGGCTATGTTTGAAAATTTCTCACTTGATTTAGTTGTTTTACCATTTTTTGTTATTGTTACTTCTATTTCATCGTCTCCGAATAGAGGGATAATTCCTAAAGATAATAAGAAAAATGCAGCATTTATTCCTTCAGATGGATTTACTTCATGTTTATTTTCTAATTTAATTTGTACATTAGATAAATGTTTTTTATCAACTATTTGGAACGGAATTCCCATTTTATTGAATGAACTTTCTACTTTTTCTTTGTTCATTTTTTTTATGATTTCGTTTTGGTTATCTTTTTCTTCAATAAATATTTTATGTATTTTATTTTTGTTATAAGAAGAAATTTCTGCTTTAGGAGATGTTTTGAATTCATTGCTATTTGGTAATTTAACACAAGAAGTAGTTAAAATTAAGATAGATAGAGATAGGATTGTTTTTTTCATTTTTAATTTCCTTTTTGAACTTATGTAAAAATTTTATCAAAAGAATTATGCCAAATCAAATTTATTATTTATTTTCTATTATTTTTCTAGGTTTTAGCTAATAAAAGACTTGTTGTTTTTTTATATCCATGTTATAAATCCTCCGATTTAAGAAAGGAGTATTATGATAAATATAAAAAATTTGAAAAAAAAGTTTTTAAAAACTGAATTGTTAGCTGGGTTAACAGTTGCTTTGGCACTTGTTCCTGAAGCTATCGCATTTGCATTCGTTGCAGGGGTAGAACCTTTGGTAGGTTTGTATGCTGCTTTTATAGTTGGACTTGTTACAGCTATGTTTGGAGGTAGACCTGGAATGATAAGTGGTGCTACAGGTGCTTTGGCTGTAGTAATGGTTGAATTGGTTCATTCACATGGTGTTGAATATTTATTTGCAGCCGTGGTTTTAATGGGATTAATTCAAATCTTAGTTGGTACTTTAAAGCTTGGTAAGTATGCTAGAATTATACCAGAGACGGTTATGTTGGGATTTGTTAATGGTTTAGCTATTGTAATTTTATTATCTCAGTTAGAGAGTTTTAAAATAAATGGAGATTGGCTTACAGGAGTGAAATTGTTTAATAGTCTTTCTATAGTTGGTCTTACTATGTTGATTATGCACTTTTTACCTAAGTGGAAAAAAAATATGCCTGGTGCTTTGATTGCAATTGGTTTTATAACATTGGTTGTAAATATATTTAATATAGATGTTGTGACTGTGGGTGATATTGCTGGAGTTAAAGGTGGACTTCCAAGTTTCCATATACCTAATATTTCTCTTTCATTAGAAACGTTAGAAATTATATTACCATATGCTATTATATTTGCATCAATTGGATTGATTGAATCTCTTATGACTTTGAGATTAGTTGATGATATTACAGATACTCGTGGATGCAGTGATAGAGAGTGTATGGGGCAGGGACTTGCTAATGTTATTACTGGATTCTTTGGTGGTATGGGTGGCTGTGCTATGATAGGACAAAGTATGATTAATATGGAAAATGGTGGAAGGAAAAGGTTGTCTGGTATTTCAGCCGCATTGTTCCTTTTATCATTTATTTTATTTGCTTCGTCTTTGATAGAGGCCATTCCGGTTGCAGTATTAACTGGTGTGATGTTAATGGTTGTTATAGCTACGTTTGAGTGGTTGAGTTTCAAGATCATTAGAAGAATACCTAAGAGTGATGCTTTTGTGGTAGTGTTGGTTACTGTTGTAACTATATTTACTGATTTAGCTATAGCTGTTGGATTAGGTATTGTTGCTTCAAGTTTAGTTTTTGCATGGAAGAAGGGAAATAATATATTAATTGATTATAGTGAAGTTAAAGATGGTGTGAAAGAGTATTATGTTAAAGGTGTTTTATTCTTTGGATCAGCTGCTAACTTTAATGAAAGATTTAATCCTTCTGAAGATCCTGATAAAGTTGTAGTTAATTTTATTCATGCTAGAATTTTTGATTACTCAGGGGTAGAGGCTTTAGTTTTGATGTCTGAAAAATATAGCAAGTTAGGAAAGTCTTTATCTATTAAAAATGTAAGTAAAGATTCTAAGAAAATGTTAGATAGATCAGATCATCTTGGTAAGGTGAAATTATTTGAAGAATAATATAAATGCTCCATTTTGATATGGAGCATTTTTTTAGTTTGGATTTTTATTTTCCTAGACAGTAGTAACTGAATTTATGTTTTTCTACAACATCTCTTTCTAGAAGGTTTCTGTAATCTATTATTATATTACCTTTCATTTTTTCTTTTATTTTTGAAAGATCCATATTTGTAAATTCATTCCATTCTGTCATTATGATAATTGCATCGCATTCAGAAACACATTCGTATAAATCTTCACAATAATTTACATTTTTGTTTTGAAGTTCTTTATCGAAGTTTTCCATTGCTTTTTTATCATATGCTTTAACGTTGAAGTTTTTATTTAGCAAAGCTTTAACAACATCGAAGCTAGCAGAGTATCTAACGTCATCAGTTTCTGCTTTAAATGCTAGCCCTAAAACACCTACAGTTTTTTCTCCGCTTCCTATTATGTTAAGAGCTCTTCTTGATAAGTATACTTTTCTTGATGAGTTAACATTTAATGCAGTTTCAATCAAAGTTTGATCTGCTTTAACAAGCTTTCCGTATTCAACTATTTCAGTCATATCTTTAGGGAAGCAAGATCCTCCAAATCCAGGTCCAGTTTGTAAGAATTTTTTACCGATTCTTGAATCTAATCCGATTCCTTCTGCTACCTCTTCAATGTTTGCTCCTGATTTTTCGCAAAGGTTAGCTATTTCATTTATGAAGCTTATTTTTATTCCTAATAAAGAGTTTGAGGCGTATTTAACTGCTTCGGCACTTCTTATTCCATAGTACGTAATCGGAGTTCCTTTAACTTCAAAAGAATGGTACATAGTTGCTAGGATTTTTTTAGCTTTTTCACTTTCTACACCTATTACGATTCTATCTGGGTTGAAGAAGTCTTTTACAGCCGCACCTTCTTTTAAAAATTCAGGTATAGAGGCGTAGTCAAATTTTGCATCTGGATTTTCTTTTCTGATTAGATCTTGAACCATGCTTCCAGTTCCAATAGGGACTGTAGATTTTGTAACTACTACGCAATATTTATTTAATAGAGGGGCTAGTTCTTTTGATGCACCTTTAATATATTTCATATCTGCTCTGTTTGTTTCAGGATCAGTTGGAGTTCCTACTGCTAGAATGATTACATCGGCATCTTTAACACCTTCTTTCATGCTTGTTGTGAATGATAGTAGACCTTGTTCTACACCATCTTTGATTAATTGGCTTAGTCCTGGTTCATAGATAGGTATAATGCCTTTTTTTAGTTTATTAATTTTTTCTTCCATTATATCTATGCAAGATACTTTGAAACCTAAATTTGTAAAACCAGCGGCAGTTGGTAACCCTACATATCCAGTGCCTATAACAGCAATTTTCATATTTTAACTCCTTTGAATAAATTTATTTTGAATAATAATATTATATTATGTTTGGTAAGTCTATATAATTTAGATTTCTTATTCTGAATATGTTTTTGATTTGATTTTTATGCATAGCTTTGTTTAAATTAAAATGTGAAGATTATAAGGAGTTTTGTTATGAGACTTTCGTTGTATTTTTTTATTTTATTGTTTTTTGTGGGTGCTTCATTTTCAGAAGAGGTGTTTGCTGATGAGGTGTCTTGGTTTGAAGTCAAAGAGGATAAAGGTATAGTTACACCTAAAGATTCTTTAACTATTTTTTATGGAAGAACTACTTGGAATAATTTATCAGATATAATTGTTGGAGATATAGATTTAACAGGTTATGAAATGATGAGCTTTACATATAGTGAAAGATATGCAGATTTAGAAAGATTTTTTTATATTTGGGAAGATGTTGTTTTAGAGTGGGAATTTGGTATTTCTCCCCATTTTGGAAATCAAGAATTTTGGGAATTTCATATAGCTAATAATGTAAGGTGGTATAATTTTTCTTGGGACGATAGTGTAAGGACTACTTTTGAATTTGGAATTGGATGGTCACAAGCATCTGAAGTTCCTGAGGTTGAAACAGAAAGGGTTGATAATTATACAGAAAAGGGATTGATATTTTTATCTTTTGAAGTTACTTTTGCAGATCCTAATTGGGAACACACAGAAATAGTACTTAGAAATCATCATAGATCAGGAGCTTGGGGAACTATTGGTAATATTGATGGTGGAATTACAGGTGGGTCAGATTCTTTGTTAATAGGATTAAGGCATAATTTCTAAAAATATTTTTCAAACAATTGTTTTAATTTGTCTTGCAAACGTTTGTTTGTTGTGCTATGTTTTTATGGTTGATTGGTAGAGAGGAAAGTCATGAAAAGATTTTTATATCCATTTTTCGTTTTGTTTTTTTCAGGGTGTTCTTCTCTGCCTATCTATAAGCCAGTTCCTAAATTAGAACAGAATAAAGTTCTTGTAAAAAATTATCATTCTTCAATTAGACAGAATGGAGAAACTTCCACATATTTTGATGATAAGACATGTTTAGATTTTCCAGAGGAGAATAATGAAGAGATTTCATATTTAGCTATTTCGGGTGGTTCTGATAAGGGAGCTTATGCAGCAGGTTTTTTGAATGGTTGGTCTGATGCTGGAGGTAGGCCCGAGTTTGATATTGTTACAGGAGTTAGTACTGGAGCTCTGATTGCTCCATTTGCTTTTCTTGGAAAAGATTATGATTCTACTTTGAAGAAAATGTATACTACTATGAAAGAAGAAAATATTTTTGTTAGTGGTTTTGTAGATGTTTTAGATGGTTTAACCGGCGGTATGGCTGTGGCAGACACATCTCCTTTAAGAGAGCAGCTTGAGTTTTATATTACGGAAGAAATTGTTGAAAAAATTGCAGTTGAACATAGAAATGGAAGAAGACTTTATATGAGTTCTACCAATTTAGATTCTCAAAAACCTATAATTTGGAATATTGGAGAGATTGCTAATTCAGGTAGAGAAGATTCTATAGATTTAATTCATAATATTATGTTAGCTTCGTCTGCTATTCCAGGTGTATTTCCTCCAGTCTTTTTTGATGTAGAATATAATGGGAATAATTATAAAGAAGTTCATGTGGATGGAAGTGTTGTTTCTAATGTATTGTTTCCACCAGATGTTTTTGAGAAGAAATGTGGGTATGATAGAAAGATGTATATAATTAGAAATTCTAAACTTCATTCAGAGTATGAAGTTGTTAAGCCTAGTATGTTTAATATTTTTAGCAGGTCTATAGCATCGGTTGTTAAGTATCAGGCTTATGGAGATTTATATAGAATGTATGTTGTTTTAGATAATAATGATATTGATTATAATTTGACTTATATACCGGATGATTTTGATCATGAAAGAGAAAATCCTGTTTTTGATATAGAGTATATGAGGGCTTTATATGATAGAGCTTATAAAGATTCTAACAATAATTTTGAGTGGAAGAAAAATCCTTTTTAATTAGTGAAAAAAGTAATTGCAAAATTGAAATCCTGAGTTATAATGGGTTTAGTTTTATGGGAAGGGCTGATAGCTCAGTTGGTAGAGCAACTGACTCTTAATC